>JACPJY010000281.1 GCA_016187325.1 Rhodospirillales bacterium
GGCTATCGCCGAGATCAAAGGCATGACCCGCGAGATCGAGGTCTACCCGGGCGGTACCGCCGAATGGTGGTTCGTGCCGGTCGCGACGGGCACCCTTACCGACGTCATCTGCACCATCAAGGAGAAGGATGGCAAGACGCACGCCGAGCACGGAATGCGGGCCACGGTCGTCATCAACTAGATTTCAACGGTGTTCGCTGGTCCGTGAGACTGACTGTCGTTGAGCCTGGAGCCGGGTCCCGGAGAGCTTGGTTCCAGGCGTCCCTTCAAAGCGTGACGGGCGCGAGACCAAGGAGGCGCGAGCATGACGCTAAACCAACTCCTGAAGGCGGCATGGGGCGGGCTTACCCTGATTATTGCCATGGCCGGCGAGGCAACCGCCCTCGACGGCAAGGCAATCTTCGCCGAGAAGTGTGCCTCTTGCCATAACGTCACGGGCCCCGCGCCGACCACTCTCCAGGGCGTTCTGCAACGGAAGGCTCCCGACCTTTTCTATGCCGGCAGCAAGTTCAAGCGGGAGTGGCTGGTACGCTGGATCCAGAGCCCAACACCAATCCGGCCATCGGGGGTGATGTTCCTCAACCACCTCGTCACCAAAGACGGCAAGGACAGCATCAATAAGGAAACAGTCAAGCTCTGCTCGTCGAAGCTAAGCGCCCCAGACGCCGAAGCCGTGGCCGATTACCTCACGACGCTCAAGGATTCCAAGATGCGCGTCGGCGTTGTCGATCGCGGCAAAAAATTCAGCACATCACGCGCTGTCCAACTTTTCACCAAGCAGTACCCCTGCATCGGCTGTCACACGGTGAAGATCCGGAACAAGGAGGCGGGTGGCGTCTCAGGCCCGCCACTGACCGATGCCGGCGACCGGTTGAACCCCGATTGGGTCTACGCGCGAATTGAGAACCCGCAATATTGGGATCCCAAGACGTGGATGCCGAAAATCGATCTCTCACACGAAAAGCGGGAGACGCTGACTCTATTCGTGGTTTCACCGAAGTGACATCCGGAGGTTGCCATGAAACGTTTTGCAGTTGCGCTCGGATACATCATCGCGGCGACCGCGCTGAGCCCGGCCAGCGGACAGGCTGAGCCGGCTGAAGTAATTTATAAGCTTTACTGCGTGCAGTGCCACGGCACGGCGGGAACCGGACAAGGCATTAACCAGACGGCCGGCGGCTTGGCAGTCTCGGCGCGTGATCACGCCAGCGCGGTCCAGATGTCCAAGCTCGCCGATGACGAGATTCGGCTCGCCATCGCCAAGGGCGGCGATGCCGTGCAGAAGTCGGAGCTGATGCCGCCATGGGGCAAGGTATTGACCGGTAAGGAGATCGACGACCTCGTTGTTTACTTACGCAAGCTTTGCCAGTGCGTGGTGGCGAAATAAGGCTGCGGGTGAGGAGCGTTCCAAGCCATGCGCAAGCCAGTTCGAAATCTCGTCGACTCGCCGATCGAAAGCCGCTCGGCGCGGATGATCATCGAAGTGTTGATCTATGCGTTCGGCGCGGGAATTCTTTTTTACCTCGTGGACGTTTTGTTCATGAGCTGGCAGGGGCTCACACTTCATTAGGTGCGGCGATGCGGGCATTGGCATCGATGCTCTTGTTCGTCCTCGTCCTCGTCGCTTTCGAGGCCGCCCTCTCGCTCGCGCCTTGGCACGAAGGGGCGATGGCTGCCGCGGGCGCACCCGCGGTCGAGGCGACGGCCGCGCAGCCCGGGGCGCCGAAACTCACCGTCGCCGACTATCCGAGGTACAGGGGCTTCAACAGCCGGCTCACGGTCTGGATCGCGGCGCAACTCCACTTGTTCTTCGCCGCGTTTGTGCTCGGGGTGCCGATTTTCGTTCTGGTGATCGAGTTTATCGGTTGGCGTAACGGCGATCCCCGCTACGACCGGATGGCCCACGAGTTCATCAAAATCAGCATGGGTGCGTTCTCGCTCACGGCGACTTCGGGTGGAATTCTGGTCTTCGCCCTCGCCGTTTTCTATCCCGGCTTGTTTGCCTATCTGACGCGCATCTTCGGTCCCGTCATGATGTTGTATGCGCTCCTGTTCCTCGCCGAAACGGCCTGTCTGTACGCGTATTATTACGGTTGGGATTCCATGCAGGGGCGGCGAAAGCCGGGGCATTTGCTCCTCGGCCTCGCGCTTAACGTAGTCGGAACCCTGCTCATGGGACTCTCCAACTCGTGGGCCACGTTCATGATGGCGCCGAGCGGTGTCGATTCGCAGGGTGTTTTCGCCGGTAACGTGTGGGTAGCGGTCGCAGGGCCGCTGTGGACGCCCCTCAACGTGCACCGCTTTCTCGCCAACATCGCCTATGGGGGCGCGATCGTCGGTGCTTACGCCGCCTACAAGTTCATCGCCGCCCGCGCGTCCGAGGCGAAGGCCCACTACGACTGGATGGGACACACTGCCAATGGAATCGCCGTGGTGGCCATGTTGCCGCTGCCATTCGCCGGTTATTGGATGACCAAGGAGATCTACGCCTACAGCCAGCAGATGGGCATCACTCTGATGGGAGGGGTCTTCGCCTGGTTGTTCATCATCCAGGCCGTTCTCATCGGAACCATCTTCCTCGCCGCGAACTTTTACTTATGGTGCGGCATGGCCCGGCTCGACGGTGCCAACCGTACCGCCCATCTTGTCAAGTATATTGCCGGAGTTCTGGTGATCTGTTTCTTGGTATGGTTCACGCCTCACACCCTTGTCATGACGGCGCGCGAACTTGCCACAATAGGCGGCGCCTATCATCCCGTGCTCGGTCCTCTCGGCGTGATGTCGGCGAAGAACACCGCCGTCAACATCATGATCCTCGCGACCTTCTTCACCTATCAACTGTTCCGTCGCTCGATGGTCCACTCGACCCGGCCGTGGATGGCGCGGGCGTCCCGGTTTCAGGTGGCGTTATACGTTGCGGCAGTGGCCAACATAATCTGGCTCGGCGTCTACGGCTACTTCGTTCCCGCCAATATCCGGATTGGTCTCTCCGTTCCCCAGGTGATGACGACGCTGCTCGTGATTATCGTCTGCATCGTCGTGGACGAGGTGATCGCGTCCCGCTCCAAACGAATCGGCGCTGTCCATTGGGGTCGCATGCCGGCGCGGGCGCAATACGCGTTATTCACCCTGGCGGTGGCGTTCACCTGGCTGATGGGGCTGATGGGCTACATCCGATCCTCGATCCGCCAGCATTGGCATGTCTACACGGTGATGCGTGATGGCTCAGTCGACGCCTTCACCCCCACCATCGGCCATGCCACGGCGATCGTGAGCGTCTGTACCTTGCTCTTCCTGGCATTGATCCTGTTCGTGTTCTGGTTGTCAGGCCTCAGCCGCGCGCGCGAGGCGCCGGCCGGACTTGCCGAGGCGGGGGCGACGCCATGACGGGATTTTTTCGCGTCGCTACCTACGCCGTCGGGCTGATCGGTCTGTTCGCGGCGTTCTCCCACTACGGCATTCCGCAGCTCGTTCCCGAACCACCGCCAGTCGAGGAACGGGTGACCGGCACGATGACGACCGAGGAATTCGTCACCGTAGGCGCCCGGATCTACGCTCGCGTGTGCGTGCTCTGCCATTCCGGCCTCGGCGACCGGGCGCCCAAGCTCGACGCCATCGCGATGGCATGGCGCGAACGGATCGGTGATCCCCGATACCGCGGGAAGGCGAAGAACCTGGAGGAGTACTTGCGGGAGTCGATGGTCGAGCCCTCGGCTTACGTCGTCAAAGGTTTTGGCAAGCCCGGCACCAACGACACCGAGAGCCCGATGCCGGAGGCGACGAAAGGCGCGTTGGCGTTAAACCCAGGCGAGATCGACGCCCTCATCGCCTATCTCCAGTCCGCGGCCGGGACCCAGGTCACAGTCGCACCGCGCGCAGGCCTGGCGGCCGGGGCGGGGCGGCCGACAGCGGAGCCCTCGATCGGCGAGAAGGCACTCGACGCAGTCACCGCATTGCAAAAATTCCAATGCAATACATGCCACCGCCTTCCCGGCCTCGCCACCGAAGACGGCGCGCAGCCGCTCGGTCCCGATCTCCGCGAGATTTGGAGAACCGCCGCCAACCGCGTGGCCGGCATGAATGCCAGGGACTTCCTTACCGAGTCCATTCTCTTTCCCAACAAGGTGGTGGCGAAAGATTTCGAGTCGGGCCTCATGCCGGAGGACTATGGCGATCGCATGCTCGTCGCCGAGTTGCTCATGATCGTCGACCATTTAGCAAGGGAGCATTGAAGTGAGGGTTTCCCAGACAATACGTCTGCTCCTGGTCGTGGCGGTCGCCTATGCAATCGTCGAGCTTGGAATTCCTGCTATCGGCGCCTTGATGAAGCCGGGAACTTGGCCGGTGGTGCCCGTCCACCTCGTCCGGCTCTATCTGTTCTTTATTGTCATTGTGATCCTGCTATACGCGGCCGCCGACGAAGAACGCTGGAGCCGTGTCCGCGGCGACTTTCGATTCTTCTTCGGCGCGCCCGGAGCACGGATCGCGCGGACGGCGACGATCGTCGCGATCAGCCTTGCCGGCGGTTACGGAGCCTACGACGCAGTGCGGCCCCGGTTTGAGACTCCTCCTGAGCTGCGCGCCGTCCATCCGGCGCCGCCTTCGTCCTTTTCGATCGGCGGCAAGATGTACGACCTGCTGACGCTCGACAACCCGTTGCGTGCCGACAAGCAGAATTTCGCAGGCGACGTGAAAGCCGGTGCGGCGATCTTTTTCAAGCAGTGTTTCTTCTGTCACGGCGACAAGCTGGATGGGAGGGGCCTTTATGCCGACGCCTTCCACCCGCCCCCGGCCAACTTCCGGGACATTGGCACTATTGCCCAACTCCAGGAATCCTATCTGTTCTGGCGCATCGCGACCGGAGGACCGGGTCTGCCCCGCGAGGGCGGGCCGTGGATGTCGTCCATGCCGGTGTGGCATCGCTTTCTTTCGGAAACCGAAATCTGGCAGGTGATCCTCTTTCTCTACGACTTCACCGGCCACGCGCCGCGGGCGAGGGAACCATGAGGCGCTTCGCTTTCCCGCTTGTTTTTCTGCTCGCCCACGCGCCGGCTGCGTCCGCCTTTGCCGATGTCGAGGCCGGGAGGGTCGTTTACGAACGCTGGTGCGCATTGTGTCACGGCCAGAAGGGTGATGGGAACGGACCGGCGGCGTCATTCCTGATGCCGAAGCCGCGCGACTTCACCGTCGGCGTCTACAAATATAAATCGACTGAGGGCAATAGCCTGCCGTCCGACGAGGACATCGCCCGAAGGGTCGCCGAAGGCATGCTTGGGACCGCGATGCCCGGGTGGAAGGATGTTCTCAACGAGGCCGACCGTCGTCAGGTGGTGACCTTCATCAAGAAGTTCAGCGATATCTTCGAGTTCGAGAAGCCGGGACAAGCGATCTCACTCGCGGGTCAACTGTCCGGATCGCCGCAGGCGGCGGACGCTGGCCGGGAAGTATATCGCAAGGCCAAGTGCTTCGAATGCCACGGCGATACTGGCAAGGGTAACCCCTCAAAGAAGCTCAAGGACGATTGGGGCGAGCCCATTTGGCCGCGCAACCTCACCAAGCCCTGGACCTTCCGCGGCGGCAGCGACGTTAAGGACATCTATACGCGCCTCACGGTCGGAATTCCGGGGACGCCGATGCCGGTTTTCGGCGACTCCGGCAAGCCGGATGCGTTGAGTGCGGATGAACGCTGGTCGGTCGCCCATTATGTCGTCTCGCTCGCCGATCCTGCGCGCCGACCGAATCCGGGAGCGAACGTGATCAAAGGAGTTTATCACACAGGCGGAATCGCCGCCGAACCCTCGGCACCCGTTTGGCGCGATGCGCCCACTGTCAGTTTCCGCTTGGCGCCCCAGATCATCGCCGCTGACCGCTTGTTCACGCCTGTCGTCGACCAGATCACTGTGCGCGCGCTGTACGACGAAAAAGAAGTGGCGTTGCTGGTCGAATGGGACGATCCAACCCCGAGCCGGCCAGGCGACAAGGTGCAGAAGGCTTTGGCCCCGGCCGATATGTTCGAGGATGCGGTCGCGGTCCAGTTTCCTGCCGCACTTGGCGAGGGGCTCGAAAAGCCTTACTTCGGCCACGGCGATGCCACCAATCCCGTAAACGTGTGGTACTGGCGCGCGGGGCGCGCCGACGCCGGGGCCGCGTACGCCATGTTCGACATGAGGGGTGCGGGAACCCGGGTGCAGCGCGATCCCGTCCCGTCGGGGTTCTCGGCACGCGGCGAATATAAGGATGGTACGTGGCGAGTCGTGTTCCGTCGCGCCCGTTACGGTGGCGATGGCGACGTCCTCTTCGACAGCGGACGCCTGCTTCCCATCGCCTTCGCGAATTGGGAAGGATCGAACGGCGAGAGGGGCTCTAAGCACACCCTCACTCGCTGGGTATGGCTGTGGCTCGAGCCGCCACCATCGCTCAAGACCGTTTACGTTCCGGTGGCGGTCGTGGCGCTATTGGCGGGCGGGCTCCTCGGCGTATCGGCGAGGATGCGGCGCGCCTCCGAACGGCCGCAACCGGAGAAGGAAACATGACCGATCAATCCGCCCTGCTGCCGGTTTCGCGAGAACGGCCGCTTTTCACTTGGCTGGTACGAATCGGCGTGCTCGCCAACGTGGCGGTCGTCCTCTTGATTGCGTACTTCTATCTCGCTCCGTGAGGCTTCAATGACACACATGCCCGCTCCACCATCTACCGCTACCGATCCTACCCTCGAGAAAACGGCGTCGTGCCTACCCAAGCGTTTCCTGGTTGCCCTCGATGCTTCGGACCACGCCAACCGCGCACTCACGGAAGCGATCAAGCTAGGGAAAAGCGTCGGCGGCGCGATCACCGGAATTCACGCCTACGCTGCCAAGTTGCATGATCGCCGATTCCGGCAGATGGAGGGCGGACTCCCCGAGCGTTACCGCGATGAGGACATGATCGAGCATCAGCGTCAGGTGCACGACGATCTCATCTCCCGTGGCCTTTACACAATCAGCGACAGCTATCACGAAACGGCCGCGCGTGGATGCGCCGAGGCGGGCTTGGCCTACCGCCATCTCAGCCCCGAAGGCAAGAACTACCGGCGCATCGTCGAGGCCGCGGAGAACGGCGATTTCGACCTGCTCGTCCTCGGCGCGCTCGGTCTCGGCGCCGCGTCGGGCAGCCTCGTCGGCACCGTGTGCGAGCGGGTCGTACGGCGCAGCCTGATCGACGTTCTCGTCATTCGCGATCCCGACTGCGCCATCGGCGATGGCCCGATCGTTGTCGGGCTCGACGGCTCACCCCGCTCGTTCGGCGCACTCCGGACGGCTTTCGAAATCGGCCGGCGGCTCAACGCCGAAGTTCATGCGGTTGCCGCCTATGACCCCTACTACCACTACGTTGCTTTCAACAAAATCTCCGGTGTGCTCAGCGACGAGGCGAGCAAGGTTTTCCGTTTCAAGGAACAAGAGAAGCTGCACGAGGAGCTGATCGACGACGGCCTTGCTAAAATCTATCAAGCGCACCTGGACATCGCCCGCACGATGGCGGCAGAGGAGGGCGTCCCACTCGTCTGCACACTACTCGACGGCAAGGTCTATCAGGCGATCCTCGGCTACCTCGATCGCATCAGCGCCAGCCTGCTGGTGATCGGCAGAACCGGGGTCCACGCCGACCCCGGCCTCGATATCGGCGGTAACGCCGAGAATCTGCTGCGCCTGACGCGCTGCCACGTTTGGCTCGGCCAGGCGGCCTACACGCCGGCCCTCGACATTATCGCCAAAGAGACGGTCGCCTGGAGTAAGGAGGCCGAGGCCAAGATGGAGCGCGTGCCTGAGGCGGCGCGCAAGATGGTGCGCATGACCATCCTGCGCTTCGCCCAGCAGCGCGGCCATACGCTCGTCACCGCCGCGCTGATCGACGAGGCGACGGAGCGCTTCTGTCCAGCTGGCCGTGGCGGCAAGCCCAAGGTAGAGACAAAGATGAGTTGGTCTGAAACGGCGACGCAACTGATCGCAGGAATCAGCGATCCCGCAGTCGCCGCCGGCATTCGCCTCAGTGCCGAGAAACGCGCCCGCCGCGCGGGCGCGGCAACGGTCGGCGTCGACCATGTCCGTCCGTTCCTCGACACCCATGCCGCCCCGGCACCAGGGTGGAGCGCCGCCGCCTTGGCGCGGATCGCGCGGGTACCGGAGGTGGTGCGTCCGGCGGTACGACAGCGCGCCGAGGCCGACGTCCTTGAGGCTGGCGCCGTCGAGGTCACGCTTGAAACGGTCGAAGCCACCATCGGCGAAGCGCGGGAAGCGATGCAACGGACGATGCGGTCGGGCGGACACGGCTCTCGGCGCGGCGAGAAGGAACTGGACCATGGCGCAGGTAGCTAACCCGCCGTTTATTGTCGCGCTCAACCTGACGCGCCGGTGCAATCTCGCATGCGCGCACTGCTACCTCGATGCCGGTACCCGTCGAAGCGGTGCCTGCGCCGAGCTCGCGACCGCAGAAGTCGAAGAGGTGCTCGGTGAAATCGCCTCGCTCGGTAGCGAGACGATGATCGTGTTGACCGGCGGCGAGCCATTATTGCGTCCCGATCTCGAAGCGATCGTCCGCAACGCCGCAAGTCTCGGCCTCATGGTCGTGGTCGGAACCAACGGGACAGTGCTCGATGAGAGGCGCGTCGCCGCGCTCGTCGAAGCCGGCGTCATGGGCGTCGGCATTAGTCTCGACTCCCTCGACCCTATCTACCATGACAGCTTCCGCGGCGTGCTTGGCGCTTGGGCGAGAACGATGGCGTCGATCGATGCCTGCCGGGAGGGCGGCCTCGCCTTCCAACTCCACTTTTCGGTCACCAACCGCAACGCCGCCGAACTCGACGCCATGATCGAGTTCGCGCGTTCGGCCGGAGCCCTCGTCCTCAATGTCTTCTTTCTGGTTTGCACCGGGCGGGGCGAGCAGTTCACCGATATCTCCGCCGCGACCTATGACGACGTTCTCCGCCGCGTCACCTGTGCCGCGCGCGAGGAGACGAGGCTTCTCGTGCGGGCGAAGTGTGCGCCGCACTTCAAGCGCATGGCGATGGAATTGGATCCTGCCTGGCCGATCACCCTGGCGCACGGCTACGAGGCCGGGGGTTGTCTCGCCGGCACCCGATACTGCCGAGTGACGCCTGAGGGTAATGTCACCGCCTGTCCTTATATCGAGACGCCGGTCGGCTCGATTCATACCACGTCGTTCGCCGAGATTTGGCGTGATGCGCCAATGTTCCGTCGGCTCCGCGCGCCGCAACTCGAGGGTCGCTGCGGCTGCTGCGAATTCCGGAAGATTTGTGGAGGCTGCCGGGCGCGGCCTCTGGCGCGGGATGGTGCCCTGATGGGCGAGGACTTTCTCTGTGGCTACCAACCTCGCGGCGGCGCGGTGATCGAGCCCTTGCGCGCTGCCGGCGTCGGCGTCGTCTGGAGCACCGAGGCGGAGCAGAGGCTCGCACGGGTCCCGCCGTTCCTTCGTCGGATGGTGAAGAGTCGGGTCGAGGCGGAGGTTCGGCGACGCGGCCGCGACGCGGTGACCGCCGACGACATGCGAGCGTCGACAGAGCGCCGCTTCGCCGGCGCAGGGGTGCCGTCCGGCGTCGACCGCTTCCCCGGAAGGTGGGGCGACAATGCTTGATGTCGCCGTCATCGGCGGCGGCATCTCCGGTATGACCGCCGCTTATAGTCTCCGCCGCCGTGGTTATCGCGTACTCGTGCTCGAGCGCCAGGCCCATATTGGTGGCAACGCGGTGTCCGAGCGCCGCGAAGGATTCCTGATGGAGCATGGCCCCAGCACGATCAGCGCCGACTCTCCCGTCGCCGTAGAGTTTTCCCGCGAACTCGGGCTCGAAGGTCAGCGGTACAACCTTGGTGACGGCGTGCGTCGGCGCTATCTGGTATCGCGCGGGTCTCTCCACGGGATATCCACCCACCCACTCGGGTTCCTGTACTCGGACTACTTGTCCCTCGGAGCCAGGTTGCGTCTGATGGCGGAGATGGTCGTGCCGCGCCGTCGCGCCATGGAGCCTGGAGAAGAAACTGTCGCCACCTTCTGCGCGCGCCGTTTTGGCGCCGAGTTTGCGACGCGGGTGATCGATCCCATGGTTGGCGGTATCTACGCGGCGCGAGCGAGCGAGGTTTCCGTCGCGGCTCTGTTTCCCAAATTGGTCGATCTCGAACGCCGGCACGGATCGGTCTCCGGCGGCATCCTTCACCGGAGTCGGCGCGGCGGGACAATGCCTGGTAGCCGCCTGTTTTCGTGGCGTGATGGGATTGGGGCGTTGCCACACGCGCTCGCTGTCCGGCTCGGCGAAGTGGTGCGGACCGGTGTCGCGGTCCGGCGCATCGAACAGCGGCGCGGCGTGTTTCGGCTAGACCTTGGGAAGGTCGGCTATCTCGATGCACGGGCAGTGGCGATCGCCACTCAGCCGCATGTCGTGGCGCAGATGCTCGAAGGCATCGATGAGTCGGCCGCCGCGGCCGCCGCAGGGATCGACGCGCCGCCGCTCGCCGTGGTGTTCTTCGGCTTCCGTCGCCAAGATGTCGATCATCCCCTCGACGGTCTCGGATTCCTTGCCGCCGAGGACGAGCGTCGGACACTCAACGGTGCCCAATTCTGCTCAACCATGTTCCCAGGGCGGGCTCCCCAGGGTTCCGTGGCGCTCGCCGCTTACTTCGGTGGCGCGCGCGCGCCCGATATTGCGCGGGCACCGGCCAGAGAGCTCCTCGACCTTGCCCATCGCGAATTCCGCGACCTGATAGGGGCGCGCGGACAGCCCATAGTGGCGATGGTGCGACACTGGCCGATGGGTCTGCCACAGTATCGCCTCGGTCATCGGGATCGTACCACCGTCTTATTGGAGACGAGCCAACGGCACCCCGGCTTGTTCGTCACAGGGAACTATTTTAGCGGCCCTTCAGTCGTGGCGTGCGTCGCGCAAGCGATGGAAATAGCGGCTCGGATCCATCGATTCCTGGGGGGCCAAGAGAACGCATTCATCTCCTCGCCGAACTGGTTCGGAGAATGCCAGCTCGTCGCCAACGGAAGCGAGATTAATCTTAGTAAAGATCGGGCATCAGCGTAGAAGTGGGAAACCAGCCCCCCGTGGTCATTACGCGCAGCGGAGAAGACTAGGTGTATGGTCCCGCGGTGTGATGGAGCGGATTAAGTGTGAATCGTGAAAACACGCTCAAGGTTTGTTTTCATCTTCGGGCATTGACCTTTTCTTGTTCACAGGCCGTCGTGGCAAGAAACGACCGCTTGCTTACCACCCGTCAATACGCCCGCTTCGTGTCTGAGTGGGTTATGAATCCGCACAACTAATTTCAGACGGCTTTCCTCAACTGGGGCGTGGTACGTTCTTGAATAAATCCTACCCGCGATTTGAACCTACTGCTGTTCGTTTTAGTCGAATCCGCAAGATTCGGCTCGGCTAGGTGTAAGGACCCTGGCGGTGAGCTATTGTGGGCTAGCGCTTGATTTTGAGTAGATTCAGACCCTTATCTTTATCAGCTCTTTATCAGCGGGAATTTATAGTATTGGAGAGTTCCTTCTCTGGGCACCATTTTCCACCATGCCTCGTTGTAGCGTTCGCCGTTTCAGCGGCCAATGAACAGACCTGCAGCCGATGGCAATGGGTATTTGCCCGCTTGCCCTCGGTGATCCGGGGAGCAAACCGCAATCGGCCTTTCCGACATGACCCAATGACATCAATACCTGACCGATCCATCGTCGATTGGACCCTGCCGCCAGCGGAAATCGTCGACGCCTTGCAACGTGCCGCCCGCCGGATTGAAACGCCGTGCGGCGCTGGCGGCATGGTGTGGCGGCTGTGGGGCGCTGGTCCGCCGCTGGTGCTGTTGCACGGCGGGTTCGGCTCGTGGACTCACTGGATCCGCAACGTGCCGACGCTCGCTGATCGCTACACGGTCGTTGCCGCCGACATGCCCGGCCTCGGCGATTCGGCGGACGCGCCGTTGCCGCATACAGTCGAGAGCCTTGGCGCGATCCTCGTCGCCGGGCTGCAGGCCGTCGTACCGCCGCCGACACCGTTTCGGATCGTCGGCTTTTCCTTCGGCAGCGTTTTAGGCGGCCATCTCGCCGTGGCCAGCGGCGAGCGCGTGCTTGCCTTCGTCGGGGTCGGCGCCAGCGCACTCGGGCTGCGCCGCCAGGCGATCGAGGGTCTCAAGCTCGAACAACCGGGGATGACCGATGCCGAGATCGACACAATGCACCGCCGCAACCTGGAGATCCTGATGATGGCCGACGCAGCCCACATCGATCCCCTCGCGGTCTACGTTCATCGCCGCAATCTTGCCCGCGCCCGCGTCAGAAGCCGGCGCATCTCGATGTCGGACAGTTTGGCGCGGATGTTGCCGCAGATCCGGGGACGCTTGATGGGCATTTGGGGCGAACACGACGTCACCGCCTTCAGCCACATTGCGCCGCGCCGGGCGTTATTCGAAAGCATCCAACCGGGTTGTCCCTTCGTCGTCATCCCCGGAGCCGGCCACTGGGTGATGTATGAAGCCGCCGTAGCGTTCAACGCGGCGCTGATCAAAATGTTGGCGGTCGTCGAGAGATCCGGCTGATCGTTCGTCAGGTCGCGAAGGTTCGTGTTTTGACCCTTGCCGTCGATACCATCGCGTCCCATCCCGGGTTGCCGGCCGCCGGCGTGCTTCGGTAAATGTCTGGACGGTGCGGTCGGCAGCGTGACAAACGCAAAATCCGCGTGCCCGTGCTGCGATTCGCCGTCGGGAACTTTTACAACATTGAAATCATTAGATTTTATCCCAGCGCGGGGAAGGATTCGGCATCGGCGAGAAATCGCGATTTTACTAATCGGGTCCAACGATGCAGATTTTGCCGGATTCGTGGCCGATTCCAATGGCCTCGGTACCACCGTTGAAGGAAACGGCACGACGGGGACCGGGCGTGCGTTGACGGGAAGAATTGAATTCGACGGCTGGTCGATTGCAACACCGAAAGACGGCAGTAAACCGGGTCAGGAGCGGCGCCTTGGAACGGGGCATGAATCGCCGTTCCAGCGCCGAAATATAATTTGCCTCTCAGAATTGGGACTGTACCCTTGATGAAAGCCATCCGACTGCGATACGGTTATTTTAATTAAGAGTAATAACGGGTTTGGCCCTTCAGGGAGGCCCCCGTACAGGGCGATGGTGAGAGACACGAATGCTCGTGCGGATCGAGGCGCGCGCAAAGGGGAGGATTGTTCGGGATGTTTCGACTTGCTGCATTCGCCGTTTTGGCGTTCGTTCTGGCCGCTGCGCAAGCTCCGGCCCAGGCGGAACCCGCGGCCGTAGGGCCGGAGAAGTGTGAAAAATGCCACCGCGAGGAAATCAAGATTTGGGAAGGGACCAAACACTTCAAGTCGTTCAAGGACATCCATAAACACAAGGATGCTAACAACATCGTAAAAGCGACGGGTGACAAGCAGATGCGGCGGTCCGTCGTCTGTGCAACCTGTCATTACACTTCGGTCACGGAATCCGGGAAGTCGAGGCCGGTCGCCGGCCCGTCCTGCGAGAGCTGCCACGGCAACGCGTCAGAATGGGTTACGGTACACAACGATTACGGCGGCCCCACCGTCAAGCGCGAGCAGGAATCGCCGGACCACAAAGCCAAACGCATA
>JACPJY010000200.1 GCA_016187325.1 Rhodospirillales bacterium
CTTGATCGCCTCGGGGTGGCCGGGGATGACGTTGACGCCGGCCTTGGCGGCGATCTTCTTCGATTCGATCTTGTCGCCCATGGCGGCGATCGCCGCCGCCGGCGGGCCGATGAAGGCGACGCCGGCCTTGTTCAGGGCCTTGGCGAACGCCGCGTTCTCCGAAAGAAATCCGTAGCCCGGATGCACCGCGTCGGCGCCGGTCTTCTCGACCGCGGCCAGGATTCTCTTGACGTCGAGGTAACTGTGCGCCGCCGGCGGCGGTCCGATCACCACTGCCTCGTCGGCCTCGGCCACGTGCAGCGCGCGGCGGTCGGCCTCCGAGGCGACCGCCACCGTGCGGATGCCCATCCGCCGCGCCGTGCGGATGATCCGGCAGGCGATCTCGCCGCGATTGGCGATCAGGATCTTCTTGAACATGCGGCTCGCCTAATTGCTGGCGTCAGTGACTTCATTGTTCCTCATCCTTCGAGACGCGCCTTACGGGCGCTCCTCAGTATGAGGATTTACGGTTTTCCGAACAATCCCATGGCGTAGGCCGCGTGGAGGGCGAGCAGCGATCCCCAGCCGACCATCGGCAGCACGAACCACGGGTTATGCGGCGTGACGAAGAAATTGATCGGCACCAGCACCACCATGGCGGCGAAAAACACCACCAGGTGGGTGCCGAAGCCCATCAGGCGGCGCTTTGCCAGTCGGGCGGCCGTGGCGGCGTCGGCCGCGGCGGCGTCGGCATCGTCGGCGGCTGTTTTGGGGACGGCGTCGACGGACCCGGTTTCGGGCTTGCCATCGGTCACGTGCTATCTCAGGTCGAGCTCGCGCTGGTTCGGGTCCTTCTCGGCCGCCGGCATCAGCGCCTTCAGTTGCGCCTCGGCCTTGGAGCGCCTGAGGATCGGGCTCATTGCGTAGTTGGCGTGGATGGCCAGCAGCCCGACCCAGACGCCGAACGGCAGGTACAGGAACGCGTCCTCGATGTCGGTGAACACCATCAGCCGCAGCGGGATGGCGGCGGCGACGCCGGCAACGAACAGGATCAGGTGGTTGGCGAACCAGCGCATGCGGCTGCGGCCGCTGGTCACCTTCTGCTCGACCTCTTGCTCGAGCTGGCGGACCAGCTCCGGATCGACCCGGGCGGCCGGGACTTCGCGCATCGACGGCCGCTTGCGCGCCTTCGCCGGCGCCGCCTTGGCGGCGACGTTGGCGGCGGTGACCGGCTCCACCGACATGGGTGCGAAGCTGCGCTCCCCGGCCTTGGAAGCCGTGGTGTTGCCGGTCAACCCGCCTCTGCCGGTTCGTTCCGCCATGCCTTGGTGGTAGCCTGCCTTGCGGCGCTCTGCAACAGACAATAATGTGATCGTCGGGCGCGCCGCGGGGCAGTCCATAAGGGTTTTTCTGACAAGGCGTTTTCGGCATGGCCAAGGGAAGCCGGGGCAGGATCGTCCGCATCGGCGCGGCGCAGTCGGGCCCGGTGCAGAAGAGCGACGGCCGCCAGGCGGTGGTGGCGCGGCTGTTGGAATTGATGAAGCAGGCCAAGGCCGAAGGCTGCGACCTGGTGGTGTTCACCGAGCTGGCGCTGACCACCTTCTTCCCCCGCTATTACGCCGAGGACCGCGCCGACATGGACCCGTGGTTCGAGACCGCGATGCCGAACCCGGCTACCCGGCCGCTGTTCGATTTCGCCGCCGGCAACGGCATCGGCTTCTCCCTCGGTTACGCCGAGCTGACCCCGGAAGGCCGCCACTTCAACACCCAGATCCTGGTTGACAATAACGGCCGCATCGCCGCCAAGTACCGCAAGGTGCACCTGCCCGGCCACGCCGACTACGAACCCCGGCGCAGCTTCCAGCACCTGGAGAAGCGCTATTTCGAGCCCGGCGATCTCGGCTTCCCGGTGTCGCGGGCGTTCGGCGGCGTCGTCGGCCAGTGCATCTGCAACGACCGTCGCTGGCCGGAGACCTTCCGCGTCATGGGCCTCAAAGGCGTCGAGTTGGTGGTGCTCGGTTACAACACGCCGTCCACCAATTCGCTCCGCCCCGAGGAGACGGCGGCGACGCGCATGCACCAGAACCACCTGTGCATGCAGGCCGGGGCGTACCAGAACTCGTGCTGGGTGGTCGGCGTCGCCAAGGCCGGCAGCGAGGACGGCCACCACCTGATGGCCGGCACCGCCATCGTCGACCCGGACGGCTTCATCGTCGCGCAAGCCGACACCGAGGACGACGAGCTGGTGGTCCACGATTGCGACCTCGACGCTTGCAGGTTCCTCAAGGAGACCACCTTCAATTTCGTCGCCCACCGCCGCACCGAGCACTACAAAATCATCTGCGAGCAGACCGGCGCCAAGCCGCCTAAATAGAAGATTCACCACAGAGTACACAGAGAGCACAGAATAGAAGAAAGAACGATTGCGCGCTTCGCGCGCGGGGTTTTCTTTAAATTCTTCTCTGTGCCCTCTGTGATCTCTGTGGTTTGAACTACGTCGCGTACCTGGCCGGACGCCGGTCGATCCGCCGCTACGCGGCGAAGCCAGTCGACCCGGCATTGATCGAAACCCTGGCGGCGGCCGCCCTGTCGGCGCCGACCAAGAGCGACCTGCAGCAGCGCGACATCGTCATCGTCCGCGCCCGCGACGCCCGCAACACCATCGACGCGCTGTTCCCGGACATGGCGTGGATCGCC
>JACPJY010000201.1 GCA_016187325.1 Rhodospirillales bacterium
CGGTGAATCGTAGATCAACGCTACCTGGTCGGCGCGGCCTTCCTCGACATGGCGATCGAGGGCGTTGTAGCAGGTGTTGAGCCGGCCGCCCCGGAACCAGCGGTAAAAAGGCTTTCGGGAATCGTCCAGGACCTTGTCCCACTTCTTGATCCATTTGATGTCTTGGGCGACCTCGCCCCAGAAGCCGTCCGGGTCCTCGAGCGACCGCCGGTACGCCACGTCATATGCGTTTGCCATGATTGCCGAAATCCTCCCCGTTATTGGTTGGTTTTGGCGCCGGTCTCCCCATCCCCCGGGCGCGGGCCGCATTCAGCCTTGAATTCTGGGCTAAAACGGTATTTTTTGCAAAGCCGGTTTGTGGCACTCTGGACGGTAATAACCCAGAGATTTCAAAGGAAGCCGGCGGCCATGGGCGCGGGCAGCATCTACGACAAGGACCTCGGGCAAAACACCGCCAACTACGCGCCGCTCACGCCATTGTCGTTTATCCAACGCACCGCGGCGGTTTATCCGAATCACCCCTCGGTGATCCACGGCGCGAGGCGCTTCACCTGGAAGGAAACCTACGCTCGCAGCCGCCGCCTGGCGAGCGCGCTCAGCCGCCGCGGCATCCGTCTCGGCGACACCGTCGCCATCATGGGTGCCAACACGCCGGAAATGTACGAGGCCGCGTTCGGCGTGCCGATGACCGGCGCCGTGCTGAACACCCTCAACGTGCGGCTGGACGCGCCGACCATCGCGTTCTCGCTGCAGCACGGCGAGGCCAAGTTCTTGATCACCGACACCGAGTTCTCGGCCACCGTCAAGGCGGCATTGAAGGCGCTCGGCCGCGACATCCCGGTGATAGACATCGACGACGGCGAGGCCGGCAACGACATCAGCCACGAGCGGCTGGGTGAAAAGGATTACGAGGCACTGCTCGCCGAAGGCGACCCGGAATTCGACTGGCGGCTGCCCGCCGACGAATGGCAGGCGATTTCGCTCAACTACACGTCGGGCACCACCGGCGACCCGAAGGGCGTCGTCTATCACCATCGCGGCGCCTATCTCAACGCCATCAGCAACATCGTTGCCTGGAACATGGCCCACCATCCGGTTTACCTGTGGACGCTGCCGATGTTCCACTGCAACGGGTGGTGCTTCCCGTGGTCCGTCGCCGTCGTTGCCGGCACCAATGTCTGCCTGCGCCGGGTGAACGCGGCCAACATCTACAACGCCATCGCCGACCAGGGGGTAACGCATTTCTGCGGCGCGCCGATCGTGCTCAACTACGTCATCAACGCCAAACCGGACGAGCGACGCGAGTTTGACCACACCGTCAACGTGATGACCGCCGCGGCGCCGCCGCCGGCCAGCACGCTGGAGGCGATGCAGCGCCAGGGCTTCAACGTCACCCATGTTTACGGCCTGACCGAGACGTACGGGCCGGCGGTGATCTGCGCCTGGCACGACAACTGGAACCGGCGCCCGATCGAGGAACAGGCGCAGCTGAAGTCGCGCCAGGGCGTCAATTACCACATGCTGCAGGGGCTGACGGTGATGGACCCGGAAACCATGAAGCCGGTGCCGGCCGACGGCGAGACCATGGGCGAGGTGATGTTCCGGGGCAATATCGTCATGAAGGGGTATCTCAAGAACAAGAAAGCCACCGCCAGCAGCCTCGCCGGCGGCTGGTTCCATTCTGGTGACCTCGGTGTCATGCACCCGGACGGCTATCTGCAGCTCAAGGACCGGTCCAAGGACATCATCATCTCGGGCGGCGAGAACATCTCGTCGATCGAGGTCGAAAGCGTGCTGTACAAGCATCCGGCGGTGCTCGCGGCCGCGGTCGTGGCGCGCCCCGACGACAAGTGGGGTGAGACGCCGTGCGCCTTCGTCGAACTCAAGGATCACGCCGCCCCGGTCAGCGCCGACGAGATCATCAAGTTCTGCCGCGACAACATGGCGCACTTCAAGGCGCCGAAAATGGTGGTGTTCGGGCCGCTGCCGAAGACTTCGACCGGCAAGATCCAGAAATTCAAGTTGCGCGATATCGCGAAGGAATTGTGACGGCTCTGGCCGGGTCGCATTCTGCCTGCGGCGCCATCGCCCTCGTGGAGAGGCGCGGGAAACCCTGGTTTTGGATCATCGCCCCAGCCGTTCGGGCCGGGACAGCCAGCCGGACCAGCTGCTACTGCTTCACGATGGTGGCGAGTTCGTCTTTGATTCGGAGCTTCTGTTTTTTGAGACTGGCGATTTCGTAATCGTCGGGGTGAGGTCGGTTGGTTTCTTGTTCGATGGCAACTTCAAGAGCTTGATGTTTGGTTTTCAAGGCCTCGATCCTCTCCTCCAGGCTCATGGCGTATCTCCTCCATAGTCCACGGATTGCGACCCTTTCATCATAGGCAACCGGGCGCTAAAAATCCACCGTCTCGGACGGCTCCCGGACGACTTGGAAGCGGCTTTTCCCGTCAACCCGATGTGGCCTGGGAGAGTTTTCCCGAGGCGCCGATTTCTCCCCCGGCCGGGCCGACAATGGCGGCAGCCGATAGTGCCTGGACGCCCGGCTTCCTACCGCCACCGCCGGTTTTTTGTTATAATTTACGTTTCTTCAGCCGACGCCGGGACCGATGGACGAAACCGAGGCTCTCAAAAAGAAACTGTCGGAGCTAAAGAAGGAACACCGTCGGCTGGACGGCAAGATTGCCCGTCTCGCGGACGCCCGGCCGTTCAACCAGTTGGAAATCCAGCGCCTGAAAAAGCGCAAGCTGGTGCTGAAGGATAGAATCATAAAAATCGAGAACGACCTGCTGCCGGACATCATCGCCTGACCGGCTCCGCCCCAGGTGCTCCGTCCAGACGGGTTGCGTCAGCCGGCGGCAGCCCCTGAGCCTTGCAGCCTATTGACCAGGTCGCGGTCGGCGGCCGCCAGCGCCGCGTCGGCGTTCGTCGCCGAGGCCAGCGTCGCCACCCCGGCGACGGCCTCGACCGCGAAGGGGCCGCCCGCGCCGGTGAACGGCGTGTTGCGGACGGTGTCTTCCATCTCCCGGGCCTTGGCGCGGGCGCGGTCGCCGTTGCCGACCAGCAGGATGACGCCGAAATCGTTGCCGCCGAGGCTGCCGACGACGTCGGTCGGATGCAGCATGCCGTCGAGCACCTGGCAGACGTGGTTCAAAAGTCCGTCGAGCGCGTGGCGGCCGTCGCGGCGGCGCAATTCGTCGGCATTGGCGATGTGCAACACCGCCAGATTCGGCGGCGGCGTCAGGTGCTGCATGTTGTTGAGCACGTGGGCGAGTTCACGCAGGAACTCGCGGCGGCCCGGCACCGGCAGGAACGAATGCTTCTCGGCCAGTTCCTTGAAATGTGCCTCGCGGCCACGGGCCCGCTCGACCTCGGCCCGAAGCGGCTCAATCTGGCGCGCCAGGCCGTCGACGATCTTCTGGATTTCCGGCGTCATGCCGGTGGCGAGCATGCCGTCGACGGCGAACGCCTCGGTGCCGGTCCACGGGGACTGCGCCGGTGGCGCCTGGTCGGTTTTGGCGCCCTTATCCTGCTTATCGTCTTCGGAGCCGCGCTTGCGCTCCTGCTTCGGGCCGCCACCGGTCCCGACGGGGGTGACGGCGTCCGCCCGGTTCACATCCATGCGGAGTATCCTTCAACCCTGGGGCTCCTCCCTTATGGGAGTTCCCCATCCCGAATTATAGCACGTAATATGGTTAACGATTCCTTGACGGCGCTTGCACCGGCCTGTCGGATTCCTATAATTGCCGGCTTTCCCGAGGGGCGGCGCGAAACCTAGGAGAGCATCCATGGCAGGCAAAGGTCCCTTGGTCGGAATCGTGATGGGCAGCAAGTCCGACTGGGGCGTCATGCGGAGCGCCGCCGAGACGCTCAAGGCGCTCGGCATTTCCTTCGAGACCAAGGCGCTGTCAGCGCACCGCAATCCCGATCGGGTCAACGATTACGCCGGCAAGGCCCGCGGCCGCGGCCTCAAGGTGATCATCGCCGGCGCCGGCATGGCGGCGGCGCTGCCGGGCGTCGTCGCGGCGCAGACGCCGCTGCCGGTGCTGGGGGTGCCGATGCCGACCGGGATGGGCGGCCTCGACAGCCTGCTCTCCATGGCCCAAATGCCGGGCGGCGTTCCGGTCGGCACGCTCGCGGTGGGCAAGGCCGGGGCCAAGAACGCGGCGCTGCTAGCGGCCGCCATCCTGGCGCTCGGCGATGCCAAGATCGCAAAACGGCTGGACGATTTCCGGAAAAAGCAGAGCCGCACGGTGGCGAAACTCGGCCGCTGACGGGTTTGCGCCGTCTTATTTATGCGCGCCCGGGCCTCGCCATCAGGCTAACCTGGATATCCTCCATCGACAGCCGCTGCAGCTTGAAGGCTTCCAGCAATTCGATCTCGATGGCGGCATTCTTGCCGAGCTCGGTCGCCACCATGTACTTGACGAACTCGATCAGCTCGCGGGCTTGGCCGCGGTACGCGAGCACGTTGGTGAGGAGCTCGCGGCGGACGATCGGCGGGTAGCGCAGGATCTCGAGCACCAGCAGTTTCTTCACCTTCAACGGGATGCGCAGGCTGCCGAACATGCGATCGAGGCAGAAGCTGTAAATCCCGAAGTCAAGCTTGCCGGCCACTACCTGGGTGAAGTTCCGGAACTCCTCGAGGAACGGCCCGGCGGTGATCTTGCGGTCCATAAGCTGCTTGACCACTTCCAGGAACTGCCGATAGCGGATGCGCGCCGGGCTCAGCGTCTCGCCGAGTTCGGCCTCGAGCGCCCGGATCTCTGCGTTGCGGAAGCCGGCGCGGAGCACGTCGCGAGCCGAGCGGCGGACGACCTCGCTCAACGCCTGCTCCTCGATCAGGTGGAACAAGCGTTCGTACTTCTCGCGCCGCCTCGCCGACATCTTGTGCACTGGCGCGCCCAGCGGCAGCAGCGCGGCTTGCGCGACCAAAATGTCCTTGGAATAGATCGAGGCGACGGCGGCGGCCTCGTGCTGCACCGGGGCGTCGCGGAAATCGTCGGTGATGACGAACCGGCTGCCGTCGGAGACGGTGAGGTAGCGGCCGAGCTTGGAGCACATCAGGAAATGGTCGGCGAGATCGAAGCGCGGCCCGTTGGGCATACCCGTCTTGCCGCCGAGCGGCGGGGCGGCCGGCCTGTTCGGGCTGGTGGCGGTGTGTTCCATCATCGGATTGGAACCGTGCTCCCTCGAGGCGCCATCATAGGCGAGGCGGCGCCGTCATGCCAGCCCGGCCGCTGGCGAAATCGCCCCTCGGCACGGTCGCTCCCTAGCGGGCGCGGCGCAGCAGGCGCGACGGCCTCGGCAGCCGGCCGAGCGCCTCTTTGAGCCGGGCCTTGTAGGCGGGGACCTTCATCACGTCGGCGATGCGGCGGTCAAGGAACGCCCAGGTATCGGCGAATTCCTCCGACGAGTCAGCAAGCCAGCACAGCACCGTCGTGGTGTAGACCGCGGCCAACAGGCCGCGCTTGGTGTAGTAGTTGAAGTCGGTAGCGTTGTCGCCGGCGGCGTACCACATGGCGTCGACGGTGCGCCACAGTAGCCGCGCCGCCAAGGGCGCGTTCGGCGGCAGCGCCAGGAACGCGAGCAAGCGGCGCACCGCTTCGCGATGAGCGGCCAGGACCTCGAGCCGCGCACGCACTCCCGTGGTAACGCGATCGCGGATGCGCATCGCGGCGGCCCCCCGGCGTTCGAGTTCCGCCAGCATGCGCCGGTCGGCCCAGTCGGCGAAATGATCGACCAGCTCCGGGATGCCGTCGGGAAACGCCCTGAGCGCCATGTCGGGGCTTAAGCCCGCATCGGCAACCCCGACCGTGAGCGCCTTCCTCGTCCAGCCGTCGAACGCCACGTGCGGCAGGGTGGCGAGCAGGATGCGGTCGCGGGTGGCGCGGCGCTCGTCAGTCATCGCCAGTCTTCTCCTTTTGCCGCAAGCGGTCGCCGAGCGGCAGCTCGGGTCGGCCCATCTCGTCGGCAAAGCCGAAAGTAGTGAGGTCATCCATGCGCATCGGATAGAGGATGCCGTCGAGGTGATCGCATTCGTGCTGCACCACGCGGGCGTGGTAGCCCGTGGCCTCGCGCTCGATGGCCGAGCCGTCGGCGGCGAGCGCCTTGTAGCGGATGCGCGTATAACGCGGCACCATGCCGAGCATGCCGGGCAGCGACAGGCAACCCTCGACGCCCGGCTCCTTTTCGTCGCTCAACGGCTCGATCACCGGATTGATCAGTACCGTCATCGGCACCGCTTCGACGTCCGTCGGCGCCGGCCCGCCCTGGTCGTCGGCGCGCGCCCCGGCGGCGGCGCGGGCGCGGCTTTCCGGGATGTGGAAGATCACCACCCGCTTCGGCACGTGGACCTGGGGGGCGGCGAGGCCGATGCCCGGCGCATCGGCCATGGTATCGACCATGTCGGCGATCAGCCGGCGGATTTCCGGCGCCTTCGGATCGGCCACCGGCTCGGCGACGCGCTTCAACACCGGGTGGCCCATGCGGGCAATCCTGAGGATGGCCATCGCCTTGAATTCCTTGCCTTAACTTTTCCGGGTCTCGGGCCTTCCCAAGCCGACGGGGATATGATAGAAGGCCCACCCCAACTCGGAAACTGTTTTAGTTTCCGGCCTTTAACTTGGAGAGAGATAGAGACCGGTGCAAGTCACTGTCCGCGACAACAACGTCGACCAGGCGCTCAAGGCCCTGAAGAAGAAGATGCAACGCGAAGGCATTTTCCGCGAAATGAAGCTCAGGCGATCCTACGAGAAGCCGTCGGAGCGCAAGGCCCGCGAGAAGGCCGAGGCCATCCGCCGCGCTCGAAAGCTCGAGCGCAAGCGCCTGGAACGGGAAGGCTTCTAGTCCCTCCCCGGTGGTTTCCCGGCCCCGATCAGCCGCACCCAAAATCCAGGTCCAGTCCCGCCAGTAACACAACCGCCGACCGACCGGCAGCGATCCGTTGCGTGTCGCGCCATCGGCCGTTCCCGCCGTGGCCACGACGACATTCACTCAGTTCTGTGGCACCATCGGCGGCATGAAGGAAAAGCTTACCCTTCTTGCCCTGACCCTTGTGGCGCTGGTTGTTTCCGGGATCGACCCGGTCGACCAGCCGACTTGGCTGTTGGAAGCGTTGCCGGTGATCGTCGTTGTGCCGGTTCTCGCCAGCACTCATCGCCGCTTCCCGCTTACCCCGTTGGCCTATCGGCTGATCTTTCTCCACGCGCTGATCCTAATTCTCGGCTCCCATTACACCTACGCCCAGGTGCCGCTCGGCGATTGGGCCCGCGACGCCTCCGGCCTTGCCCGCAACCACTACGACCGGCTCGGGCATCTGGCTCAGGGCTTCATCCCGGCCATCATCGTCCGCGAGCTACTGCTGCGGATGACGCCGCTCCGACCCGGCGGCTGGACGTTCCTCCTGGTCACCGCCTGCTGCCTAAGCGTTAGCGCCTTCTACGAAATGCTCGAATGGTGGGCGGCGCTGGCCTTGGGCCAGGGGGCCGACGCGTTCCTAGGCACCCAGGGCGATCCCTGGGATACCCAATGGGACATGTTCCTGGCGTTGATTGGTGCCGTAACCTCGCAACTTCTGTTCAGCCGTACCCATGATCGGGAGCTCGCCAAGCTCAGTGCTTGAAACTCAATAAACGAGGGTGGGAGGAAGAAGCTGAACCGGAATTCTCCGGCCCAGTTGCCGAGCGCCTATCCGGTTTCTTCGGTCATTTTCTTGGCGTCGCCGAACAGCGTCATGGTGCTGGTAGGCGGTCAAAACTCGTGGGATGGGATTATTTGAATCATAAAAAGGTTCGAGTGATTCCGAGGCAATGGGTAAAGAAGAAAGAAATGCGCCACAGCTTCCTAAAGGTATAAAGACTCGAAAATTAGAAAATTTGCACCAAGTCATGGGATAAGTATTTATACGGATGCACCGGCGGGAAAAATCCAAAAGCTACCGAAGATCCTTGAGGAGTAAACTGCGACTCACTGACAGGTGTAATTTTTTGTCATTATCGGATCGCGGCGTTCGGCGTCACCGATCTCCTGTGGTCGCTACAGGAAATCGCGGAATTGGCGGATACCTACGCCAAGGAAAATAAATAAGTTCCAAAAAGCTGGATCATTGAAGCACAGGCGCGTATGATCGATGCGCGGTTCGCCAGCGGAAATGGCGACGACCGCCAATGAAACCTTGGGGGCGGTTAACAAACATCAGCATGTGATTTGTCGTCCCGACGGCTTAGGCCGGCGACGGGACCAGCCGCTTGCAACAACCAAGATTGCTGTTTGACGGCAGTTTTGCTGATTGCGCGAGCGAGGGGGATGCGATGACGTGGCTTGATACCCTCGTGTGGTGGTTCACCTATGACGGTACCACCATCATCCCTTACTACCATCATCCAGGACTGGTGGTGGCCGCCTATTTGATGGCGTCATTCGCATCATACACGGCCTTCCATTTAGTCGACCGTGTGCGCTCCGCCGCGAACGGCGGTGTCCGCGCCGCTTGGTTAGCCACTGCCGGTCTCTCGATGGGTTCCGGAATCTGGGCGATGCATTTCATCGCCATGCTTGCCGTAGTCATCGCGATCCCGGTGGATTACGACCCCTGGGTGACTGCGCTGTCCGCAGTTTTTGCGATGATCGCCAGCGCCGCCGCCTTCGAATTGGTAGCGGTGACGCGACCAAAACTCTCATACCTTGCCACCGGCGCGGTGGTGCTCGGCGGGGGCATTGGGTTGATGCATTATACTGGCATGGCCGCCCTGAGAATGCCCGCCCGCATTCTTTACGACCCTTATCTGTTCGCCCTTTCTGTCGTGGTGGCCGTAGCGCTGTCAGCGGCCGCCATTTTGATTCTCCGCGTGGATTTCCATTGGCGGCGTGCTTCACCGTTGCGGACGCGTGTCCTGGGCGCGGCGATCATGGGCATGGCGATTACGGCCATGCATTTCACCGGCATGTGCGCGACCAGTTTCTGCGTTGTGCGCGGTCAAGAGACGGCAGGGCGCGTCATCGGCAGCACCTTGATGGCGGCGGCGATCGGGGGTGTTGCTCTCCTGATGGGTGGCCTCGCCCTCATTGCCGCCATCATGGACCGGCGGGCCGAGACGGCCGAAATGCGCCGCGTCCAGACCGAGGGTTTTCTCCA
>JACPJY010000202.1 GCA_016187325.1 Rhodospirillales bacterium
AGGATGGGCAGCGCACGATCGTCGCCGCCCGCCCGTCCGTAACCCTGTCCGCCGTGGCCGTGGCGAAGGCGGATCGTCCGAACCTCGTCCGAAACTCGTCCTGATCTCGTCCGAAAATCGTCATCAACTCGTCCTAAGCTCGTCAGAACCTCGTCATTTTCGGGCGCCGCTTTTCACCTAACCCCTTGATCCGCCTCGATTCACGCCACGGAAATTTTTCGAAACATCGTCATTTCTCGTCATTTCTCGTCATTTTGCGGCGCGGTCGTGACTCGTCCCGGGCCTGTCGACCCGCCTTCGCGAAGCCCGCTTCGGCGGGCGAAGGAAGGAGGACGGGCGGCGTCGCGCCGTGGGCCGACCCGCAAAGGGACAAAATCCAGTCAAATGGCTATTTCATTCACAAATTCCTATTATCTGGCTATATATACCTAAAATTGGTCTGTGTCAAGAACAATTATGGAACGCAGCAGATTGCCGGACCGGCCTTTCCCTTGGCTCGACCACAGGCGCCAAGCAAGGGGTGACGAGGGTTGGGATCGTCGCTTACCATCGCCGACGAGGATTGCCATGAAAAAACGCCGCAAGCGCGACATCCCGCCGGTCCGCCCGGGGGAGATCCTGAAGGCCGATTTCCTGGAACCGCTGGGGTTGAGCGTCAACGCGCTCAGCCGCGCCATCGGCGTGCCGCGGACGCGGCTCAACGACATCGTGCTCGGCCGGCGCGGCATCACCGCCGACACGGCGATGCGGCTCGCACGCTATTTCCGCGTCAGCGCCCAGTTCTGGATGAACCTGCAAACCCACTACGAGCTCGAAGTCGCCGAGGAGGCCCACGGCGACCGCCTCGACCGCGAGGTGCGGCCGCACGCGGCGTGAAGGGCGGAGTGAAGAGTGGGAGGGATCGGATCGAACTGGCCGACTGTCAGGTCAATACCGTCTCAGTTCAGCCAACATATTCGAACAAATCATTTTCGGCCGTGAAACCGTCATTCGCTCCGATCTCAGGTGGCGCGTGTGAGTCTCATTTGGGCCAGTCCTTAACGAGCAAATATGGATCAATTTTAACACCAAACCGTTTACTCACCAGCGCCATTAGAAAATTAGCGGTGTCTCTGATAAACCTAATATCATCCTCACCTTTCTGTAATGGCGCGGTATCTATTTTCTCATGAACAATTTCATGCCGTTTTATATCCAGTTTTTCCAATCGCTCACGATCAAACTTAAATCCCCGCACTGGCGCAAAGTCTTTCGGCGGCTGACCTAAGGTAAACAACAAGTTGGTTTTTTTAAGCAATGAATCTTTTTCCAGTTCTTTTAAAAATCTACCGACTTTTTCGCTAAGGATGTCCTCGTAGGTCTTACCTTTCATATCCTTCAAGCGTATTTGCCGATCGTCAATCCAGCCTTCGAAGAGCGTAGAATCCAACATTGCAACAATTTCGCAGTACTCAAACGCAACGCCATCTAAAATGGAGTGCGCGAAGACAAGTGAAGCCGCATCCACCGAATCTCGAAACAACTGTAATTGAAATTTCGCTTGGTCAACAGCCAGTTGGTCGATACCACCTACAGCCTTCAACGCTCCCTGCTTATCTACAAATAAATCGTCGTATTCTGGATCGTGAAAAATGCTATTGGCGGTCGCATAGGCCTCATCTAGAACCTGTTTTGAAGCAGTTACTATCGCAATCTCCGCGACCCGCCTGAACGAATTAATGTTCATAAACTTGGCATTGCTGATGTGAAATGCGTGCGTAAATTTTTTCGTTACGCGTTCTCTTAGGATATCTGCCATTCAGGGTCCTCGAATCTCGATTTCTAAGATGATCACAAAAACAGGCCAAAGAATCGCAAGTATTTGGCGATATCCGGTGGAGCGTTAGCCGCATCTTTCCACGCTGGTTGAGGTTAATTGGCCTGTCGCACTTTCCGCCTTCATTCAGGCTTTAAGATGCTGTCGTTTTGCGCGATGAAATAAGATCCTTCTTTGAAAATATTCGGCAATTTTCTGCCGCCACTTCATTGGTGACCACTGCTTATCCATGTGAAGGTTCCACCGTATATCTTCCATCCTCATGTGGTGAAACCGTCCAAAACTATCTTCAATCACGATGTATCGGTAAGGGTCGAAAAAAACTTTTGGGTCCTTGGGATCGGTCGCGTTTCTCTCTAGTGAGTCAATACTCATCGGATGAAATGTCAATGTATCCCCGGGTTTAAGAATCGAAGGAAAGCGTTGATCTTGTATGCCATATACCGTCGCAGGATTATCGTGGATTCCCATGACATAGGCGCTCTTAGTTCCCAGCGCAGCACATCGTGTTAATATGATTGGTCTAAAACCAATATTGCAAACCTTGATCTGTAGCATTGTGACCTCATTGCCGCCGGGTAGATTTTTGAAAGTAGTTTTGGCGACGTAGAGATATAGGCGCGGTCTATCCCGCCATATGCGCCAAGCGGCGCCACAAAATGATGCAACAGCTAGCGTCGTTGCGATGACCGAGAGAATGACACTTATATTTTCGGCATCCATTTTGTCTCGGATTCCTTTGTCTGTTTGTAGGTTGTTGCCCCACCTAACTTAACACGTTCCCCTACTCCCCACTCATCTCCAGCCCTATCTGCCAGAACGCCGCCTTCAGCCGCGTCGCCTGGCGGAAGTTCTTGGCGAGCGCCGGTTCCGAGGGCGGCGCAAAGCTGGACGCCCGCTTTCGCGGGCGTGACGATTTCGGGTAATCGACCCTCACGCCTTCTCCAGCGCCTTCGCCACCACGTCCGGCGCCTTGTCGATGACGCGCAAATAGGACGCGACCGAGCGCGTCGGCTTGCGGCGGCCTTGCTCCCAATCCTGCACCGCCCGGGGATCGAGGCCGAAGCGCTCGGCGAAGGCGCGCTGGCTCAAGCCGGTGCGCGCCCGGATGGCGACCACGTCGACCTCGCCGCTCCTCGGGTCGACCCGGCGGAAGTTGTCGACCAGCGCCGGCACGCGCCCGTCGCCGCCGCGGTCGGCACCCCCTCCTCGCCGGGACCGATCAACTCATTGGAATCACGCCTATAATCAGGTTGTGATAGGGGATGTCACAATTTTGTTTTGAATTTGCCGCAACACGATTGCTTTATCCTCGCTATAGTTTTCTCGTAAGACAAGAGTTTTAGACGTGTTTTCAGGAGGTTATCGGCCGTCTGAGGACGCGCGAAACGGCAAGCCGTAAAGACCGTAAAGATTGGCAAAGAGCAACGAGGTGTTGGAGGTAGGAAAATGATTCGTTCAACTGCAGCTCTCATGGCGGCAGCCCTGCTTTTAACGGCATGTGGCAGCACCTCGGAAGAACGTGGTATCACGGGCGCCGGGCTCGGTGCCGCGGGTGGTGCAATGCTTGGCGCCGTGACGGGGCTCAGCGTTCTCGAGGGAGCGATTATCGGTACGGCAGCAGGCGGCGCGATCGGCCTGCTCACCGATAAGGACACGCTCAATCTCGGAGATCCGATTTGGAAGAAGAAATCGAGCCAATCCAGTTCGGGCAAAACGACTTCGACGTCGGCGCTTCCAGGGGAGGCGCAAACCGTTAGGAATATCCAAAGCAGATTGACGACCCTTGGATACAGATCGGGCCCGGTCGACGGTAAACTCGGCCCGCGCACCCGTGAGGCTATCCGATTGTATCAGCGGGATCATGGTTTGCTCGTAAACGGCAATCCCTCTCCCGAACTCGCAAGCCACATGGAACAACAAATAGCCGATTCGCGATAGCGGGGCGTGCCGTTTACATCTTCCAATCGGTCCCTGCCACCATCATCCTTATTTGTTTTTAGATGGATATCGTTAAAAGTGCATGTCCCGCTCAAACAGAATCGTCACGCTCGCACGAGCAGACGTCCATGTGATTGAAAATTACTGGATTCCCGCTGTCGCGGGAATGACGACGGGAGTGACACCGGCAACCGCCCGCTACCGCAACGCCTCCGCCGCCAGGCCCAACCGGTCGGCGGCGCGGGCGAGGCGCCGGTCGCGGGTCCACAAAGCGGCGTCAGTGGTGAGCGCGGCGCAGACTTTCCCCCCGCTCACGCCTCCTCCAGCGCCTTCGCCACCACGTCCGGCGCCTTGTCGATGACGCGCAAGTAGGACGCAACCGAGCGCGTCGGCTTGCGACGGCCCTGCTCCCAATCCTGCACCGCCCGCGGATCGAGGCCGAAGCGCTCGGCGAAGGCGCGCTGGCTCAAGCCGGTGCGCGCCCGGATGGCGACCACGTCGACCTCGGCGCTCCTGGGATCGACGCGGCGGAAGGCGCCGCGCCGCAGCGCCCGCGACATGTCGGGCGCGGCGTCGGGGTCGCCGGCGACGGCGCGCTTGATCGCCTTGTCGCTCAACTTGTCGAGCCGCCGCCAGTCGGTCTTGCGGCGGGCCTTGGCGAGGTCGTTCTTATTCGGTCTGACGATAGGCATCGGTCTCCCTCCGGTTGGCCTTGCGCAACGACACGATCCGCCGGCGCCCGCCGCGCCAGACATAGACGCAGGCGAACAGCCGCTCCTCGATCAAGCCGTAGGCGATGAACCGCCGCTCGCCATAGTCGGCGCGCAAATCCTCGATCTCCCTGAACGGCTGTTCGAACAACTCGGCGGCGCGCGCCAGCGAAATGCCGTGCTTCGCGAGGTTGCGCGCGTCCTTGGCGCTGTCGAACTCGATCGCCACTTCCAGCAACACGATCAGCTATACGGCAAACGCGTATATCCGGTCAAGGCCGGGGTTTTTACCCGCCGTCCTATCCCCGCCTGGGGTTGCCGGCGAGCTTCGTCGCCGGGTCGGCAGGCTCACGGCTCCCGGCGCGGGCGCTGGCACAACGCCACGCCGAACACGATGACCGCCGCCGACGCCACCAGGGGGCCGGTGAGCGTCTCGCCCAGCATCACCACCGCCAGCGCCACGCTGACCACCGGCTGCACGAACTGCATGGTCGAGACGCGGACGACGCCGCCGACGTTGAGGGCCCAGTACCACAGCAGGTAGCACACCACCGTCGCCCCCACCGCCAGGTAGAGGACACCGGCCCAGGCCCCGACGCTCACCGCCCGCCAGTCCAGATCCAGGGCGATGACGCCAGCGGCGGGCAGCAGCAGGACGCCGGCGACGGCGACGCTCCAGTAGGTGACCGCGGCGGTGCCCATGGCCCGCGCCAGCCGCGCCCCGGCGACGTAGCCGAGGGGCGCCGACAACGCCGACAGCAGCACCAACAAGTCGCCCGCGAGGCTCGCCTCGCCGCCCGCCAGGTCGCCGCGGGCGCCGATGAGGGCAACCTCGCCCACCACCGCGATGGCGGCGCCGACCACCCACAGGCGCGTCGGCAGCCGGCGCTCGGCGACGGCGGCGTAGATGCCGGTGACCACCGGCAGCATGGCCAGGATCAGGCCGCCGTGGGCGGCGCTGGTGCGGATCTGGCCGAGGCTGAACAGTACCGGGAAGGCGACGAAGGAGCCGAAGCCGACCACCATGACCGACAGCCATTGGCGGCCGCCGCGCGGCGCCGGCGGCCGGCGCACCGCCAGCAACAGCAACACCAGCGGCAGAGCGACCACCGTGCGCAGCATGCCGACCAGGACCGGGTCCATCTCGGCCACCGCGATCTTGGTGGCCACCGGCGTGCCGCCCCAGATGGCGACGCACAGCGCCGCGGCGGCGAAGGCCAACCACGTCATGGCGGCTACGGGCATTGAGCCGACATTTCCCGGATGATTGCCGAATTCATGGCCATCGTATATGGCCATCGTACGCGGAGCGTCAATCTTCCGGGAGTTGGTAAACCAACAGCTCGACCTGGGCCGCGATCTTTTCCCAAAAGGCGATATCGTGTTCGTCGCCTGCGTTACGCACGCTCTCGAGCATATCGTTGGCGTATTTCGCCGCGCCGGCGCCCTTGCTGGTGACGAGCAGCTGCGCATTGCGCATGATTTCGCCTTTTCCCTGGGGTTGTTCTCCCTGGGGTTCTTCCCTCTTGGGTTTTTCTGCCGGGGGTCCTTCTCCCTGGGGTTTATCTGCCGGAGGATCTGCCACAAAAATTCTCCTGCCCAGCTCAAGCGGCGGGCCCATGGCGCTCACCCTCACCAGAAACATCGTCCTTATGATGCCGGCGTAGATGCCGGCGTACGGGCGCGAAGAAACCGGATGTTCCGATGAGCAGCCGATTATACTCGATCATCGGGCAGCGAAGGGGCGAAAACCGCAAGGCCGATCGCGCGTGCCTGCCCGTGGACCAAAAGGTAGGCCGACAGGTGGGCCGACAATCGGAGACCGCGATGGCGGACCGGACGATGACCATCGACGGGGTCAGGGTTCCCCGCTTCCTGTACGGCACCGCCTGGAAGGAGGACGCGACCGCCCGCTTGACGGCGCTCGCCCTCGGCCAGGGATTTCGCGGCATCGATACGGCGAACCAGCGCAAACATTATCACGAGGCCGGGGTCGGCGGCGGCATCCGGGAGGCGATGAAAAGCGGCGTGGTGGCGCGGGACGATCTGTTCCTGCAGACCAAGTTCACCTTCCGCGACGGGCAGGACCATCGCCTGCCTTATGACCCCAAGGCTGCCATCGCGGACCAGGTGGCGCAGTCGTTCGCGCGCTCGCTCGAGCATCTCGGAACCGACGCCGTCGACTCCTATGTGCTGCACGGCCCGACCAGCCGGGCGGGCCTCGGCCCCGACGACTGGGCGGCGTGGCGCGCCATGGAAGCGATCCACGCCAGCGGCCGGGCGCGCCTGCTCGGCATCAGCAACGTCAGCCTCGAACAGCTCCAAAGCCTCTGCAAGGAGGCGCGGGTGCGGCCCCGCTTCGTCCAGAACCGGTGTTACGCCGCCCAGGGCTGGGACCGCCGCATCCGCCGGTTCTGCGCCGCCAACGGGGTGGTCTACCAGGGGTTCTCGCTGCTGACGGCCAACCGCCAGGCGACGGCGCGGCCTGAACTGATCCGAATCGCCGAACGTCACGGTCGGACCGGCAGCCAGATCGTCTTCCGGTTCGCCATCGACGTCGGCATGGTGGCGCTGACCGGGACCACCGACGCCGAGCACATGCGCGACGATCTCGATGTTTTCGATTTCCGTCTGGAGCCCGAGGACGTGGCGACCATCGAGGCGCTGATCGCGCCTTGAGGTGACGCGGTGAAGCGGTGTCGCGGCGATGATAACCGACGATGCCGGGGTTGTAACGTTCCCCCCTCACCCAACTTCGGGTAAGGCGCGGGCGATGCCCGCGCCAACCCTTCTTATCCCTCTCCCCCCGCGCTTGCGGGGGGGAGAGGCAGGGTGAGGGGGGCGCGTCCGACCGAACGGAAACGCCGCTCACTCCTCGGCGTCGAGCCCCATCTGCCAGAACGCCGTTTCCAGCCGCGTCGCCTGGCGGAAGTTCTTGGCCAGCGCCGGCACGCGCCCTTCGCCGCCGCGGCGCCGCCAATGGCCCCGACCATTGCCTTCCGCCCGGCGCGACGGCAAGATGGGCCGTGGAACGCAAGTAAAACGGGAAATTCTCCGTTCAGGGAGGTGATCAAATGGCGATGAAGAAGAAGCGCCGCGGCGGGCGAATCTCAAAAAAACGGAAAGGCAAGACGGCCAGGAAAGGCGGCAAGGCGGGAAAACCCCTGCTCCTGACCGTGCAGGAGTTCGCGAAAATCAAGAAACCGACGTCGCAACCCGTTGTTATCTATTTCACCGAAAAGCAGTTCGAGCGGGCGACAACAGGACTGATTCAGGAACAAATCCAACCCAAAAAAACCGCGCGACTAGTCTTTCAACCCGTGCCGGGCACGCGGGGTTACATCATCGTCCCGATCTGCCCTCCCGGCTATCAGCTCGTGGCAGGATACGCTGGCCAGCTTTCATGTTCATTGTCGGGCTTGCCGCCACCGCGTGAGGCCTGTCGGTTTCAAATCTCTTCCAGCGGTCGCATCCAGTGCTTCGGCACTTGTGAAAGCGGACAGGCGTGCGGCATCCGCATCGGCAGCTCCGGAGGATTTAAGCAACTCTGGTGCGCCTGCGAGTTCCAGCTGCCACCGCCGACAACCGCCGACTGGGTTCCCCCACCGCCGAGCCCCGAATCCGCCGGCTAGAAGGCACGACGGTCGACGGCGCCTTGCGGTGAAGCCCGAACGCCTGCGGGGGGCGCAGGGGGTCGAATTGACATTGCCCGGACGCGGTTTACCCTAATCTTCAAGGAAAGGGACGGTTAGCCATGTGGAAGGTGTGCTACGCACCGGCTTTCGGGTCGGGCCGCGGCATCAGCGGCAGTATCCTCTGCCTGGTCAAAAATATCGTCCTTGCTCTGGTGTTGGCGCTGTTGCTCGTGTCGCGGGTCATTTTGTTGATATTGGGCAAGAAAAGCCAAGAGCTGGACTGCCGGATCCGGCAAATCAATTTCGAGATGAAGCACTGCATGGAGGGCAACGACGATCCCTACATCATACTCAACTCGACATTGGAGACGTGGCTCGCGAGCCATCCGGCCGTCGCCGCCGCCATCGTCTGGCAAACGGACACCAGACAGGCCCATCCTTATTCGCAATGGAACCCGCTTGAGCGCGCAGCGCTCGTGACCAGCTACGAGAATATCCGGGAAACCGGCGATGCCGGGCTACCGGACATCCCCCCGGTTACCGTGGCCCTCACAGGCAACGGAAAGGTATTCGCCACAGACCTCACCCCGGGGGACGCATGGAAGTATTTTGTCGCCTATGTGGCGCAATCACTGGCCGTGGAAATCAACCGTGCCGTTCCCTGGTCGGTCAGGAGCTTCGAGCCGGAGAAACTGTTCCTCCTGTTCAACAGCATCTCGCTGTTCGAGTATCTGACCGGCCTCCAAAAATACGGGATTATGAGGGACCACAACATTTTGTTCCGGCACGGATCGGCAACCCCCGGAGACCCGGCCCGCACCTTCGGGTTTCTAAAGGGCGCGGGCCTGATCGGAGCGGACGCGCGAGCGACGATCGAGAACGTGGTCCAGTGGTGCCGTCAGAACATGTACCATTACTGCGGTTCTGATACGCCGCAGAACTTCAACGAACACTGGCAGTTCGAGGGCTATCCACCGATCAAACGGGTCATCGACGGCACGAACAATCCCGCATGCGACCCCGTGATCCCTTTCCAGCATTACACCGCGGGCTGCTGGGGGACGACGGGATTCCTGCGCACGGTTCTCCACACGGCGAACATCCCGGTCAGATTGGAGAGGCGGTGCGACCACGCTCTGCCGCATTTCGTCGCCGAGGGATTGTTCATGTCCCACGCTGACGACCCTTACAATGCCAGGGCCAAATGGCAGCCACCGATACCGGTTGGCGATCTGTTGTTGCCCATCCAGCTGCTGGGGAATTGGTTCGGTCCAGACCCTTCTTTGTCGGGCGGGCCCGGTTGTACGAACATCGGTCGCGGGGTGCTCGACGCGGTCAAAGCGAACCTGCCTTATCATTTGCTTCGTTTGCATTGCCTGGACATTGCGGCCGGCAAAAGCCACGCCCAAAGCGACGTCTTCCAGGTGTTTTCCGGTACTTACACCGTCGCTGAGCTCGAGGCGGAGAATCTCTGGGGTCGCATCGACGCGAAAATCGCCCAATTGGGAGGCTGCGCGAACATACCGGCCGGGTGAGGCGTCGTGTCTGATAACAGGAAACCATACGGGCCGGACATTCGATGCGCCAGCGCCCGGGCCGGGGCGCCGGTCACGCCTCGGCCTCCAACCCCATCTGCCAGAACGCCGTCTCCAGCCGCGTCGCCTGGCGGAAGTTCTTGACCAGCGAAGGAAACCGCCCGGGGCCGCCGCGGCGCGCCATCAGCCGGTCGATGGTCGCCTGCTCGTCGGCGGCGAGCGCCTGATAGTCGTCGCCGGCGTACATCTCGATCCACGCCCGGTAGGGGTTGCCGTCGAGGCGGGTCGCCTTGTCGGCCATCATCTCGCGGGCGATCTCGGCGTAGCCGAGCATGCACGGGGCGAGAGCCACGTGCAGGTCGAGGAGATCGCCGGCCAAGCCGGTTTCCAGCACGTAGCGGGTGTAGGCGAGGGTGGCGTCGGCCTCCGGCAGCGCCGCCATGGCGGCCTCGGAGAGGCCCCAACCGGCGCAGAATTTGACATGCAACCCCATCTCGACGTCGACGATCGCCGTGAGCCCGGCCGCCGCCTGGCGGAGGTCGGCCAGATCGTCGGCCTTGAAGGCAGCCAAGCCATAAGCGCGGGCGAAGTGGATCAGGAACAGGTAGTCCTGCCCCAGGTAGTGCCTGAAGCAACGCTCCGGCAGGTTGCCGGAGGCCAAGGCGAGCACGAACGGGTGGCGGACGTAGGCCCGCCAGTCGTACCGGCAAGCGTCGCGCAGTCGCGAGAACAGCGTAATCTTGGAGCGACGATCGTTCATATCAGATCGTCACCCTCGCGCAAGCGGGGGTCCAGGGGAACGAAAAAACTGGATTCCCGCTTTCGCGGGAATGACGAGAGGGGAAAAGCCAAGCCGATCATGCTACCGCGCCCCTCCTACTCCCTCATACTCCCCTGGGGCCTCAGCGGCCGCGCATGTCGAGGTGCTCGCCCGGCACCTTGACGACGAGCCCGTCGAGGTCGGCGGTCAGGCGGATCTGGCAGCCGAGGCGCGAGGTGCGCGTCAGGCCCAAGGCCAAGTCGAGGATGTCGCTTTCCTCTGCGGACGGCGGCGGCAGCTTGGCGTACCAGTCGCCCTCGACGACGACGTGGCAGGTCGAGCACGCCATCGAGCCCTCGCAGGCGCCCTCGATCGCGTCCTCGAGGTCATTGTCGTGGGCGATCTCGAGGACGCTCGCGCCCTCGCTCGCCTCGACCTCGCGGCGGCTGCCGTCGGGCATGACGAAGGTCAGCTTCGGCACGGGGGGTCCTGGTGCATGGGCGCTCGCCACCGCTTAGGTCGTCACCCCCGCGCAGGCGGGGGTCCAGGCCACTAAAAAAGACTGGATGCCCGCTTACGCGGGCATGACGAGAGAGATTACACGGGAACGAAGAATCAACACGGCGTCAGACCGAGAAGCTCTCGCCGCAGCCGCAGCGGCTCTTTTCGTTGGGGTTCTTGAACACGAAGCCCGAGCGCAGCTTGTCCTCGACGTAGTCCATCTCGGCGCCGATCAGGTACATGGTCGCCATCGGGTCGATGAACACGCGCACGCCCTTGACGGTGACCTCCTCCTCGAGCGGCTTCTTCTCACGCGCGTACTCGAACACGTAGGACATGCCCGAGCAGCCCTTGGTGCTGACGCCGACGCGCAAGCCCGCCACCGGCTCGCTGCTGTTGGCGATCAACGCCTTCACGCGGGCGGCGGCGGCGTCGGTCAAGGTGATCAGTTGGCGGGCGGCAACGTTCATGGGCGGCTCCGTTCGGTTCCTGGCTTCGTACCTTATCATGTAGTCCCGCAATACGCTTCGCTCAACCATTCTCCAGTCGTCATTCCCGCGCAAGCGGGAATCCAGTTCTTTCAATCCCCTGGACCCCCGCGTTCGCGGGGGCCGGCCCCCGACTTGATCGGGGGGTGACGGCCTCGCCTAGATCATGCCGAGCGCCAGCTTGGCGTCGGCGGACATGCGCTCCGGCGTCCAGCCGGGCTCCCACACCAGCATCACCTCGACCTCGCCGACGCCCTCGACCGCGGCGACCGCGTTGGCCACCTGGCCCGGCATCTCGCCGGCGACCGGGCAGCCGGGCGCGGTCAGCGTCATCTCCACCTTGACGGCCCCGTTGTCGCCGATGGCGAGCTTGTAGATCAGGCCGAGGTCGTAGATGTTGACTGGGATTTCCGGGTCGTGGACGGTGCGCAGCGCCGCCACCACGGCGTCCTCGCTGGCCACGGCGGCGCCTTCCGGCAGCGGCTCGCCGGCGGTGGCCTTGAAGTCGCTGCCGCCGGCGGCGCCGGTAGCGGGCACGAAATCGGGAATGGCGGGACCGTCGGGGTTCATGGCGCGCCCTCCGTCGAGATCTCTTGCTCGCCCTTCACCGCCGCCTGCATGGTGTGCCAGGCCAGCGTCGCGCACTTGACGCGGATCGGGAACTCACGCACGCCCGACAGCATGGAGAGGCGCTCCATGGCGTCGACGTCGCAACCGCCGGGCTTGGCCGGGTCGAAATCGTCCCTGGTGCACATGTCGTGGAAGCACTCGAACAATTTGTTCGCCTCGGCCAAGGTCTTGCCCTTGAGGACCTCGGTCATCATCGACGCCGAGGCCATCGAGATGGCGCAGCCCTGGCCCTGGAACGCCAGGTCTTCGATGCGGCCCGCCTGGTCGAGGTCGAGATAGACCACCAGCATGTCGCCGCAGATCGGGTTGTTGCCGTGCGCCAGGCAGGTGGGGTTCTCCAGCCGGCGGAAGTTGCGCGGGCTCCGGCCGTGGTCGAGGATGACCTCTTGATATAGATCGCGGAGCTCGTCCCTCATCGGCCGAAGAACCTCCGGGCTTCGTCGAGGGCGTCCGCGAGCGCGTCGACCTCGGCGCGGGTGTTGTAGAGGCCGAACGACGCCCGCGCCGTGGCGGCGACGCCGAAGCGCTCCATCACCGGCTGGGCGCAGTGGTGGCCGACCCGCACCGCGACGCCGGCGCGGTCGACGATGGTGCCGAGATCGTGGGCGTGGATGCCGTCGACCACGAACGAGACGATGGCGGCCTTCTCCCGAGCCCGGCCGATGATGCGCAGCCCCTTGACGGCCGACAGCTTCTCGGTCGCGTACTGGAGGACGCCGTGCTCGTGGGCGGAAATCGCGTCGAAGCCGATGGCCGACACGTAGTCGACGGCGGCGCCGAGGCCGATCGCCTCGACGATCGCCGGCGTGCCGGCCTCGAAGCGGTGCGGCGCCTTCTTGAAGGTGGTCTTCTCGAAGGTTACCGACGAGATCATGTCGCCGCCGCCCTGGTAGGGCGGCATGGCGTTGAGCAGGTCTTCCCGCCCCCACAAGATGCCGATGCCGGTCGGCCCGTAGAGCTTGTGGCCCGAGAACACGTAGAAGTCGACGTTAAGCGCCTGCACGTCGACGGCCATGTGCGGCACCGCCTGGCAGCCGTCGAGCAAGACGAGCGCGCCCTTCTGATGGGCCAGCCGGATGACTTCCTCGACCGGCACCACGGTGCCGAGCGCGTTGGAGACGTGGGTGACGGCGACCAGCTTGGTTTTCGGGCCGAGCAGTTTCCGGTATTCGTCGACGAGGAAGTTGCCGTCGTCGTCGATCGGCACCACCTTCAACACGATGCCCTTCTCGGCGCGCAGCATCTGCCACGGCACGATGTTGGAGTGGTGCTCCATGTGCGAGATCACCACCTCGTCGCCGGCGTTCAGGTTCTTGCGGCCCCACGCGGCGGCGACCAGGTTGATGGCCTCGGTGGCGCCGCGGGTGAACACGATCTCGTTGTCGCTGGCCGCATTGAGGAAGCGCGCGACCTTGCCGCGGCTCGCCTCGAACGCCTCGGTCGAGCGCTGGCTGGTCCAATGGACGCCGCGATGGACGTTGGAATAATAGGTCTCGTAGGCTTCGCTCATGGCGTCGATGACGGGCCGCGGCTTTTGCGCGCTGGCGCCGTTGTCGAGATAGACCAGCGGATGCCCGTAGACTTTTTGCTTGAGGATCGGGAAATCAGCGCGGATGCGCTTGATATCGAAGGCGGCGGTCGAATTGTCGCCGGGCGCGATCTGGACCGCGGAAGCTTTCTGGTTCATCCCGTCTTCCACTCCTCGGCGAGATAACACACCGCCGGCAGCGCATGCACGATCTTGTCGGTCAGCGCCTGGCGCACTTCCTCCGACGTGATCTCGTCCAGGGCCTCGCCCAGGAACGACTGCACGAGCAAATTGCGGGCCAGCGCCTCGGGCACGCCGCGCGAGCGCAAATAAAACAGCGCCGTCTCGTCGAGCTGGCCGGTGGTGGCGCCGTGGCTGCACTTGACGTCGTCGGCGTAGATTTCGAGCTCGGGCTTGGCGTCGATCTCGGCGCCGGTGGAGAGCAGCAGCGCCTTGCACAGCTGGTGGCCGTCGGTCTTTTGGGCGTCCTTGTGGACGACGATGCGGCCCTGGAACACGGCGCGCGACTCGTCGTCGAGGACTCCTTTGAAGACCTCGCGGCAAGTGGTGCGCGGCACCAGGTGCTCGATCAGCGTGGTGTTGTCACAGTGTTCGCTGCCGCGCATTAGATAGGCGCCGTTGACCGAACAGTAGCCGCCCTCGCCCTCGAGGCGGACGGTGATCTCGTTGCGCGACAGCCGGCCGCCGATGGCGAGCGTGAAGTTCTCGTAACTCGCGTCGCGGCCGACGCGGACGTGGGTGGTGGAAAGGTGGGTGGCGTCGCGCGATTCCGCCTGCACCCGGTAATGGCGGAAGCTGGCGCCGCGACCGACGGCGACCTCTGTCACCGCGTTGGCGAGATAGGCGCCGACCCCGGCGCCGGCGTGATGGGTGACCAGCGTCGCCTCGGCGCCGTTCTCAAGGGCGATCAGGTTGCGCGGGAAATAGGCCACCGGGTGGGCCGTCAGGCCGCCGATGAACACCACCTCGATCGGCTGCTCGACGACGACGCCGCGCGCGACCCGAAACACCAACCCTGAGTCCATCATCGCCGTGTTCAACGCCAGCAACGATTGGCCGTCGGCCTTGCCGATGCCGGCAAGGTGCTTCTCGACCCAACCGGCGTCGGCGGTGAGCGCGTCGCGCAGGCATTGCACGCGGACGCCCTTCGGCAGGCCGCGCCGGCTCGACAGCTCCTCGTTGAGCCGGCCGTTGACGAACACCAGGCGCGGGCCGTCCTTGCCGTCCGCCAGGATCGACGGCACCACGTCGACGGTCGCCCGGCCGTCGGCGTCGGTCACCGGCCGGTAGCGGGTATCCTCGAGCGGCCTGAGCCGCGTGTACTTCCAGGCTTCCAGCTTCGGCGTCGGCAGGCCGAGCGCCTTGAAACGCGCGATTCCCGTCTCGCGCAGGGTCGCCAGCCAGCCGAGGCCGGCGCCGGGCAGGCCGGGCCGGGCCGCGTCGAAGGCGGCGACGAACGGCTGTTCGGTGGACGAGAGGTTGGTCATGACGGTTTCAATTCCATGCCGGTGCCGACCGCGTCCTCAGGCCGCGGCTTCGCCGAACTCGGCGTAGCCCTTCTTTTCCAGCTCCAACGCCAGCTCCTTGCCGCCGGAGCGCTGGATCTTGCCCTTGGCCAGCACGTGCACTTGATCGGGAACGATGTAGTCGAGCAGGCGCTGGTAGTGGGTGATGATCAGCGTCGAGCGTTGCGGCGAGCGCAGGCTGTTGACGCCGGCGGCGACGATCTTGAGCGCGTCGATGTCGAGGCCGCTGTCGGTCTCGTCGAGCACCGCCAGCGTCGGGTTGAGGATCGCCATCTGCAGGATCTCGTTGCGCTTCTTCTCGCCGCCGGAGAAGCCGACGTTGACGGCGCGCTTCAGCATGTCCTCGGAAATGCCTAAGTCCTTGGTCTTCTGGCGCATCAATTTAAGGAACTGCATGGCGTCGAGCTCGGCTTCGCCGCGGTAGCGCCGGATCGCGTTGACCGCTTCCTTGAGGAACGTGGTGTTGGCAACACCCGGGATCTCCACCGGGTACTGGAAGGCGAGGAAGATGCCCTTGGCGGCGCGAATTTCCGGCTCCATGCCGGTCAGGTCCTCGCCCTTGTAGACGATCCGCCCGCCGGTGATCTCATAGCCCTGGCGGCCGGCGATGACGTTGCTGAGGGTGCTCTTGCCGGAGCCGTTCGGACCCATGATGGCGTGGATCTCGCCGGTGCCGATGCTGAGGTCCAGGCCCTTCAGGATTTCCTTGCCGCCGACGCTGACGTGCAGGTTCTTTATTTCCAGCATTGGGATCTTCTTGGCCATGGTTCCGTCATTCCCTCAAGTTTTCAGCCGACGCTGCCTTCCAGGCTGATGCCGACGAGCTTTTGCGCCTCGACGGCGAATTCCATCGGCAAGTGCTGCAACACCTCGCGGCAGAAGCCGTTGACCACCAGGGCCACCGCCTGTTCCGGCCGGATGCCGCGCTGGCGCAGGTAAAACAGCTGGTCCTCGCTGATCGTCGACGTCGTCGCTTCGTGCTCGACGATGGCGCTCTTGTTCTTGCTTTCGATGTAGGGAACCGTGTGGGCGCCGCACTTGTCGCCGATCAGGAGCGAGTCGCACTGGGTGAAGTTGCGCGCGCCTTCGGCCTTGGCCGACATCTTGACCAGCCCGCGATAGGTCTGTTCGCCCCTGCCGGCGGAAATGCCCTTGGAGATAATCCGGGACGTGGTGTTGCGCCCGAGGTGGATCATCTTGGTGCCGGTGTCCGCCTGCTGGCAGTTATTGGTGATGGCGATCGAATAGAATTCCCCGACCGAGTTGTCGCCCTGCAGGATGCAGCTCGGATATTTCCAGGTGATGGCCGAACCGGTTTCGACCTGGGTCCACGAAATCTTGGAATTGCGGCCGCGGCAGGCGCCACGCTTGGTGACGAAGTTGAAGATGCCGCCCTTGCCGTTCTCGTCGCCCGGGTACCAGTTCTGCACCGTCGAGTACTTGATCTCGGCGTCGTCCAGCGCCACCAGCTCGACGACCGCGGCGTGCAGCTGGTTCTCGTCGCGCATCGGCGCCGTGCAGCCCTCCAGGTAACTGACGTAGGAGCCCTTGTCGGCGATGATCAGCGTGCGCTCAAACTGCCCGGTCTTCTTGGCGTTGATGCGGAAGTAGGTCGAAAGCTCCATCGGGCAGCGCACCCCCGGCGGGATGTAGACGAAGGAGCCGTCGGTGAACACCGCCGAGTTCAGCGTCGCGTGCTTGTTGTCGGCATAGGGCACGACGCTGCCGAGGTACTTTTTGACCAGGTCGGGGCATTTCTCGACCGCTTCCGAGATCGGGCAGAAGATAACGCCCACTTCCTCCAGCTTGGCCTTGAAGGTGGTCGCCACCGAAACGCTGTCGAACACCGCGTCGACGGCGACGCCGGCCAGCCGCTCCTGCTCGCGGAGCGGGATGCCCAGCTTTTCGTAGGTGCGGATCAGCTCCGGGTCGATCTCGTCGAGGGTCTTCGGCCCGTCGCCCGACGACTTCGGCGCCGAGTAGTAATAGGCGTCCTGATAGTCGATCACTGGGTGGCGGACCTTGGACCATTTCGGCTCCGGCATGGTCAGCCAGTGCCGGTAGGCCTTGAGGCGCCATTCCAGCAGCCATTGCGGCTCTTTCTTTTTCGCCGAAATGAAGCGGATGATGTCCTCGTTCAGGCCCTTGGGCGCGGTTTCGGATTCGATTTCGGTGACGAAACCGAACTCGTACTTGCGTTCCGTCAGGTCCCTTACCTGTTCGACCGTGTTCACCGAGGCAGCCATGTTACATATACTCCTTGATACTCAAGCTCACGCCACCGGCGCACTAGGTTGCGAATCCCGGGTCTTGCCGCCGGCGTCCTTGCGGCGGGGATTGACCTGGCGCAGGCGCGCTACCTCTTCGGCGATCTTGGCGGCGGCGAAGTCGATCTCGTCGGCGGTCGTGAAGCGTCCCAACCCGATGCGCAGCGATGCGTGGGCCAGCTCGTCGTCGAGGCCGATGGCGCGCAACACGTACGAAGGCTCGACCGATGCCGAGGTGCAGGCCGACCCGCTGGAAACCGCGAGTTCCTTCAGCGCCACCATCAGCTCCTCCGCCTGCACGCCGCTAAAGCTAAGATTGAGGTTGCCGGGAATGCGGCGCCTGAGATCGCCGTTGACGCGGACGTCCGCAAGCCGCGACGTGACGCCGTTCAGCAGCCGCTCCCGCAAGCCCATCAGCCGCGCCGCTTCGCCGTCCATTTCGCGGGCGGCGATCAAGCAGGCTTCGCCGATGCCGACGCACAACGGCGCCGGCAAGGTCCCCGAGCGAAGCCCGCGCTCCTGGCCACCGCCGTCGATCATCGGCTCAAGCCGCACCCGCGGCCGGCGCCGCACGAACAGCACGCCGATGCCCATCGGCCCGTAGAGCTTGTGCCCGGAGATGCTCATCGCGTCGATGGTCATCGCCTCGACGTCGAGCGGCATCTTGCCGACGGCCTGGGCGCAGTCGCTGTGGAAGAAGGCGCCGTTCTCTCGGCAGATGGCGCCGATTTCGGCCAACGGCTGGATGACGCCGATCTCGTTGTTGACGCCCATCACCGACACCATGGAGGTCTGCTCGGTGACGGCGTCTTGCAGCCTCCCAAGGTCGATCAATCCGTTCGATTCGACCGGCAGGTAGGTCACCCGGAACCCCTCGCGTTCGAGATGTCTGCAGCTTTCGAGCACGCATTTGTGCTCGGTGGCGACGGTCACGATATGGTTCCTGCGGTCGCGGTAGAAATGGGCGATGCCCTTGAGCGCCAGGTTGTTGGATTCGGTGGCGCCGGAGGTGAAGACGAGCTCCTTCGCCGACGCACCGATGATCGCCGCCACTTGTTC
>JACPJY010000203.1 GCA_016187325.1 Rhodospirillales bacterium
GCGGCTTTGCCCAGATCGCCGTCGACGGCGCCGACATCGTCGCCGGCGCCGCCGTCCACGACCTCACCGTCGCGCGCCGCGCCCGCGATGCCGGCATCGCCGGGCTGGAGTTTCTGGCTGGCATTCCCGGCTCGATCGGCGGCGCCATCCGCATGAACGCTGGCGCCTACGGCCGCGAGGTCAAAGACGTGATCGTCGAGGCCGACGCCCTCGATCCGAAGGGCGGCCGCCATCGGTTGGCGGCGGCCGATCTCGGGCTTTCCTACCGCGAGTGCCGGGTGGCCGAGGATTGGATCTTCGTCGCCGCCCGCTTGCGCGGCCGGCCCGGCGACAAGGACGACATCCAGCGCCGCATCCAGGAGATCCAGAGCCAGCGCGAGTCCACCCAGCCGGTGCGCACGCCGACCGGCGGTTCGACCTTCCGCAACCCTCCGGGCTTGCGCGCCTGGGAGCTGATCGAGCAGGCCGGCTGCCGGGGGCTCCGGCGCGGCGGTGCGCAGGTTTCGAACATGCACTGCAACTTCCTGATCAACACGGGCGGCGCCACGGCCGCCGACCTCGAGGGCCTGGGCGAAGAAGTCCGCCGCCGGGTGTTCGAGGCCTCCGGCGTGATCCTGGAATGGGAAATCCGCCGCCTCGGCGTCGCCGCCGAGCCGTCCGTCCGCGGGCTCGCGAACGGCGGCGCTGGCAAGGAAAACGCGTCATGACCCGACACGTGGCGGTAATGATGGGCGGCTGGTCGGCGGAGCGCGAGGTGTCGCTGGTATCGGGCGCCGCCGTGGCGCGTTCGCTCGCCGACGCCGGCATCAAGGTGACGCCGATTGACGTGCAGCGCGACATGGGGGCGCTGATGACCCGGCTTTACCCGCGTCCGGACGCGATCTTCAACGCGCTGCACGGCCGCTACGGCGAAGATGGCTGTGTGCAGGGACTGCTGGACATCCTCGACATTCCCTACACCCATTCCGGGCTGCTGGCCTCGGCTCTGGCGATGAACAAGCCGATGGCGAAACGGCTGTTCGCGGCCGCCGGCATCCCGGTGCCCGAGCACGTGATCGTTTCGAGCAACCAGATCAGAGCGGGCGACGTTATGGAGCGGCCCTACGTCATCAAGCCGCTGAACGAGGGCTCGTCGGTCGGCGTCCACATCGTGCACGAGGGCGACAACGACCCATTGTTCGGCGAATCCGGCTGGCCCTACGGCGACCAAGTGATGGTCGAGGAGTTCATCCCCGGCCGCGAGCTCACCGTCTCGGTGATGGGCGACCGTCCTCTGGCAGTGACCGAGATCAAGACCGCGCGCGATTTCTACGACTACGACGCCAAGTACGCGAGCGGCGGTTCCAGCCACGTGGTGCCGGCCGAGATCGACGCCCCGATCTATGACGAGGCGATGCGGCTGGCGCTGATGGCACATCAGACGCTTGGCTGCCGTGGCGTCACCCGCGCCGATCTCCGGTGTGACGGCGACGACCTCTATCTCCTGGAAATCAACACCCAGCCTGGCATGACGCCGACGTCGCTGGTTCCGGAACAAGCCGCCCACGTCGGATTGTCGTTCCAGGACCTGTGCGTGTGGATGGTCGATAACGCGGAGTGCGGATGATGAAAAAGAAACGCAAGCTGAGCGCGTCGAAGAGCGGCCAGCCGCGCCGTCGGGTGGTGCCGTTGTGGCGCAGCCCGGCGCTGATCGGGGCGATGGCGGCAGGGTTGCTCGCGCTTGCCGCCGCCGGCGTCTGGCGGGTGCATCAATTGGGCTGGTTGCCGCGCGTCGCCGACCAGGCGCGCTGGCAGATGATCGCTGCCTCGGCTCGGCTCGGCCTCAAGGTCGACGAGGTACTGGTGGTCGGCCGCCGCGAGACGACGCAACGGCAGTTGCTCAATGCCGTCGGGCTGGCGCGCGGGGCGCCGATCCTGGCCTTCGACCTGAACGACGCCAAGAAACGCGTCGAGAAGCTGCCGTGGATCAAGTCGGCGACCGTCGAGCGGCTGCTGCCGTCGACCGTGCTGTTGACTGTCGAGGAACGCCAACCGCTTGCGCTGTGGCAAAACAAGGGCGCGTTCGCGCTCATCGATACCAACGGCGAGGTGATCCTGAACAACGGCCTCGAGCGGTTCTCCGACCTATTGGTGGTGGTCGGCGCAGACGCGCCGGCGCACGCCGGCGAACTGCTGAAGGTGCTCGCCACGCGGCCGGAGTTGAAGGCCCTGGTCAAGGCGGCGGTGCGTGTCGGCGGACGGCGCTGGAACCTGCGCCTCAAGAATGACATCGACGTGCGTCTGCCGGAGGAGAATCCGACCGCGGCGTGGCACCGGCTGGCCGAATACGAAAAGACCCACCGGGTGTTGGAACGCGATGTGCAAATCCTGGACCTGCGGCTTCCGGACCGGCTGATCGTGCGCAAGGCGCCGAAACCGCCGAAGGATGGTCCCGGCGCCCGCACCGGCAGCGGCCAAGAAACCTGATCGGCCCGGGCAACGAACGCAACGACAACGAACGGAAACGAATATGGCAAACAACACAACGCCGAAAATGGTCCGCAACGGCCTGGTCGCCGCGCTCGACGTCGGCACCACCAAGGTCTGTTGCCTGATCGCGCGCGCCAACATCGACCGCGGCCTGTACCTGAAGCCGGGAATGAAGATCATCGGCATCGGCCACCACGTCTCGGGCGGCATGCGGTCGGGCACCGTGGTCGCGCTCGAGGAATGCGAGGCGGCGATCCGCTCGACGGTCGAGTTGGCCGAGCAGATGGCCGGCGAGAATATCCGCGACATCATCGTCAACTTGTCCGGCGGATATCCGCGGTCACGGTTGATCGCCTACGAGATTTCGATCGCCGGGCACGAGATAGGCGACGCCGACCTGCGCCGCATCCTCGATCCGCAAGTGCTGAAAAATGGCATGCCAAAGGGCCGCGAGCTAGTGCACACCATCCCCGTCGGCTACTCCATCGACGGCAACCGCGGCGTACGCGATCCACGCGGCATGTTCGGCGAACGCCTCGGCGTGAATTTGCACGTCATCAGCGCGCTTTCGGGCCCGGTTCGCAACCTCGAGACCAGCGTCATGCGCTGCCACCTCGGCGTTGCCGAAAAGGTGGTGTCAGCCTACGCGTCCGCGCTCGCCTGCCTGGTCGAGGACGAGACCCAACTCGGCGTCACCTGCATCGAAATGGGCGGCGGCACCACCTCGATGGCGGTGTTCTTCGACGGCGAGCTGGTGCACACGAATTCGATCCCGGTCGGCGGCGTCCACGTCACCAACGACATCGCCCGCGGGCTGTCGACGCCGCTCACCCACGCTGAACGCATGAAGACGCTCTATGGCAGCGCGTTGGCGTCGCCCTCCGACGACCGCGAGGTCATCAAGGTTCCGCTGGTGGGCGAGGAATCGGCCGGCGAATCGAGCCAAGTGCCGCGCTCGATGCTGGTCGGCATCATTCGCCCACGTGTCGAGGAAACCCTCGAGATGGTCCGCGACCGGTTGGCCGAGGCCGGCTTCGACAAGGTCGCCGGCCGCATCGTCATCACCGGCGGCGCCAGCCAGCTTCCCGGTGTCCGCGAGCTTGCCGCCCACATTCTCGACAAGCAGGTGCGGATGGGCCGCCCGCAGGCCATCGACGGCATGGCCGAGGTCACCGCCGGTCCGGCGTTCTCGACCTGCGCCGGGCTTCTCCATTACGCCGTCAGCAACAAAGCCGAGGCGCCGAGCGCCGCCTATTGCCCGCCCGAGCAGGCGAGCCGCGGCTTCGGGCGCCTAAGTCATTGGATACGCGAGAATTTTTGAAATGACGTTGATTGAACCCTCAACTCCAACACCGCCTTCGGGCGGAGACGATTTATCCGCGCACCGACCGGTTCGGGTGCGCGGCAACCCCGACTGCAGGATTCCGAAAAGAAGGAGGTCACAATGAGTATCAACCTGACCATACCGGCCAGTAACGACAAGCCGAAGCTAAAACCGCGGATTACCGTCATCGGCGTCGGCGGTGCCGGCGGTAATGCCGTCAACAACATGATCCGCGCCGAACTGGACGGCGTCGACTTCGTGGTCGCCAATACCGACGCGCAGGCGTTGGCGCAGTCGAAGACCGACCGCCGGATCCAACTCGGTGCCAACCTCACGCAGGGCCTCGGTGCCGGTTCACGGCCGGAAGTCGGCCGCGCCGCCGCCGAAGAGGCGCTCGAAGAGATCCTAACCGCGCTCGACGGCGCCCATATGACGTTCGTCGCCGCCGGCATGGGAGGCGGCACCGGCACCGGCGCCGCGCCGATCATCGCCCGGGCCGCCAAAGAGAACGGCATTCTCACCGTTGGGGTCGTCACCAAGCCATTCCAGTTCGAGGGCACGCACCGCATGAAGCAGGCGGAAGGCGGCATCGAAGAGCTGGAACAGTACGTCGATACGTTGATCGTGATTCCGAACCAGAACCTGTTCCGGATCGCCAACGAGAAGACGACCTTCGCCGACGCCTTCGCGATGGCTGACGAAGTGCTGTACTCCGGCGTCCGCGGCGTCACCGACCTGATGGTGATGCCGGGCCTGATCAACCTTGACTTCGCCGACATCCGGACAGTGATGAGCGAGATGGGCAAGGCGATGATGGGTACCGGCGAGGCCGAAGGCGAACGTCGTGCGCTGGACGCCGCCGAGGCGGCGATCGCCAATCCGCTCTTGGACGACACCTCGATGAAGGGGGCCAAGGGTGTATTGATCAATATCACCGGCGGCATGGATATCACCCTCTTCGAGGTCGACGAGGCGGCCAACCGTATTCGCGCCGAGGTCGATCCCGACGCCTACATCATCGTCGGCTCGGCCTTCGACGCTTCCCTCGAAGGCAAGATGCGGGTCAGCGTCGTCGCCACCGGCATCGATACCGAGGCGTCGGCGATGCAATTACCAAAGATGCTGCACCTGGCCGAGCAGATCGACCGTCCGTACAAGATCCAGCCGGCGCCGCAGGCCAAGATCGTCCCGGCTGCGGTGGCGAAAGTCGAGCTGATGGCCGAAGACAAGTGCGAGGCCGAGGCCGCGCCAGCCACTGTCGTCGAGGCACCTGCCGCTGCCGCCGAGTTGCCGGTGGTGGCGATCGCCGAATCGCGCCCGGCCGAGCATCGCCCTGAGACGCCGCCGGCTGCCATGCCGGCGGTCGGCGCCGCCGACGCCTTCATCCCGCCGAAGCCAGCTGCTGCCTCCGACGACCAGGAGGAGAAACCGGCCGAACCGTTCGCGGCGGCGGCGATGGCCAACGGCGCCGTGCGCGCCCGCAGCGATGCGGCGGCCGTTGAAATACCGAAGAAGACTCGCGCCGTCAGCCTGTTCGAGCGCGTCACTGGCGGCGGCCGCCCGGCTTTCGGCAGGAAGATCCCGTCCCTATCGGCGGCCCCGGAAGTGACGGAAAAGAAGGAACTCTCCGCCAAACCGGAAGCCGCGACTCCGGCCCGCGAGGCAACCCAAGAGGCAGCCCCGCGGACGACCGAGACGACGAGTCACGATGACCCCGAGGACGACGAGCTCAAGCTCGGCGGCCTCGATCCGGCGGACCGGTTGCCGGCCAGCGACGGCGAAGAGGACCTGCTGGACATTCCGGCGTTTCTCCGCCGCCAAGCCAACTGACCGGACCCTCGGAATCCTGCAGAAAAGGGGAGTCGAAACCGGCGTAACAAACGGAAACAAAGAGTGATTTGAGCGGTTTCTAGGATGTTGTTAAACACAACACCAGAAACCGCTCAACTCTTTGCGGGGACAAAATATTTCAGGGGTGACGCGAGCCCGGCCGACAACCGAACGCACCGGACTCGAAGCGCATCAAGAATCAAGAACAAAGATCGCTGAGGAAAATGGGGATCACGAAAGCCAGCCGGAACAAGGAGCAGCGCGCCAACAGCGTATGGCAGCGCACGCTTAAGTCTTCGGTCAGTTGCGTTGGCGTCGGGCTCCACTCCGGCAAGCCCGCGTCGTTGACTTTGCAACCGGCGGCGATCGATGCTGGCATCGTCTTTAAGCGCACCGACATCGGCGGCGCAGCGATTCCGGCAAAATGGGATCACGTCGTCGATTCCCGCATGTGCACTACCATCGGTGACGGCAACGGCGTCGCCATCGGCACGGTCGAGCATCTGATGGCGGCGCTCGCCGGCTGCGGCATCGACAACGCCGTGGTCGAGGTCGACGGCCCGGAAGTACCGATCATGGACGGCAGCGCGCAGCCGTTCGTCGCCATGGTCGCGACCGCCGGCGTGGTCAACCAGGATGCACCTCGCCAAGTGATTCGGGTCCTAAAGACCGTGTCCGTCGAGACCGGCAACAGTCAGGCCCGGCTTTCACCCGGTTCATGCCTGTCGCTCGACGTCGCCATCGATTTCGCCAGCGGCGCCGTCGCCAAGCAATCGCTGTCGATCGGCGTTGTCAACGGCAGCTTCGCCCGCGAGTTGGCGGGCGCCCGTACCTTCGGTTTCCTGCACGAGGTCGAAAAGCTGTGGGCGGCCGGTCTGGCCAAGGGCGGATCGCTCGACAACGCCGTCGTGGTCAGCGGCGATAAGGTGCTGAACCAGGAAGGGCTCCGCTTCGACGACGAGTTCGTCCGCCACAAGATCCTCGACGCCGTCGGCGACCTGTATCTGGCCGGCGCGCCGATCATCGGCAACTTCCACGGCGTGCGTTCCGGCCACGCTACCAACAACGCGCTCTTGAAGGCGCTGTTCACCGACTCGCGGTGCTGGAAATACGACCTATTGCGGGGCGACGAGACGCTGTCGGCCATCGACGGTGACATCTTCCCGGAACTTGCCGAAACCGCGTGATATTTCCCGTCCCCCCTCGTCGTTCCCGAACCCGCTTCCGGCGGGTTTTTTGCTGCCCTGATCGCTTCGGGCCGGCCGACCGAGGGCCTTTCACAAACCGGCCGCCGGCATGATATAATCAGCGTTCGGGCGGCCCCCGGCCGCCCCCATGCGCAAGCAGGCAAATCGATCCATGTACCGTCCCGACCCCACCCCGAGGCCCCTGATCCTTGCCCTGGCGTGCCTCTTGGCCCTGACGCTTGGCGCTTGCACCGATAAGAAGAAAGATTACGTCGAGCGCCCGGTGGAGCAGCTCTACAACGAGGCCTTGGACGCCATGGTTGGCA
>JACPJY010000003.1 GCA_016187325.1 Rhodospirillales bacterium
ACGTCCACGTGCTCAACAAGTGCCCAGCGCCGCTCGACCACAAGGGCGTCCGCTGGCGCCCGATCGGCGACCCTGGCGCCAAGGGCGGCATCCCCGACGACGTCGATCTCTACATCGCCAATCGCGGCGACAAGTTGATCGGGCTGATCCCGAAGGCCAGGCGTCACGTGTTCTGGGTACACAACCCGGCGCGCTACATGATGAAGTGGCGGTATCTCTCGAAGCTATGGCGGGTCAGGCCGGTGGTCGTCTTCATCGGCGACTATCACGCCACCACCTATCCCGCCTGGGCGCCCGACGGCGGCCGCGCCGTCATCCCCTACGGCATCCACGACGCTTTCTGCCAAGCGGAGCCGCTGGAGAAGCCGCCCGGCCGACGCGCTGTGTTCACCTCCAACCCTCTGCGCTCGCTCGACTGGCTGCTCGACGTCTGGGGCCGCGACATCCGGCCGCGGGTGCCGGATGCCGAGCTGCACGTGTTCGCCGGCGCCGCTACCTACGGCAGCGTCGGCGCGCGAAAAGAAAACGTCATGAACGCGGTGCTGACGCGCGCCGAATCCATGGCCGACGCCGGCGTCCGGTTGCGCGGCCCGGTGCCGAAGGCCGCGCTGATCGGGGAGTTGCGCGCCTCCCGGACAATGCTTTACCGTGGCGACCTCGAAGAAACCTTTTGCCTGGCGGTCGGCGAGGCGCAGGCGATGGGAGTTCCCGCCGTGGTGGAGAATTTCGGCTCGGTCAGCGAGCGCGTGATCGATGGCGAAACCGGCTTTGTTGCCCCCAATGACGCCGCCTTCGCCGACTGCGCCCGCAGGCTGCTCACCGACGACGCGTTGTGGCGGACGCAGCACCTGGCGGCGCTCGCCAAGCAGCGGAACTGGCGCTGGGCGGACGCGGCGGCCGCGTTCGAGCGGTTGATACTGCAATAACATGCGCGTACTGCAGGCGATGGCGGGTGCGGAGTATGGCGGTGCCGAGGCGTTCTTCACCCGCCTCGTGTTGGCGCTCAACCGTGCCGGCGTCGAGCCGCGCGTCGTCATTCGCACCAACGCGCGGCGCGCCGCGGCGCTCAGAGCCGGCGGCATCGAGCCGGTGCAACTGGCGTTCGGCGGCCTGCTCGACTGGAGCACGCCGAGGGCGCTGAAGCGCGAAATCGCCGAGTTCCGCCCCGACGTGGTGACGACGTGGATGAACCGCGCCAGCGTCATGTGCCCGGAGGGCGAATTCGTCCACGTCGGCCGCATGGGCGGCTACTACGATCTCAAGTACTACCAGAAATGCGATCACCTAATCGGCAACACCCAGGATATCGTCGACAACCTGGTGGCCCAGGGATGGCCCACCGAACGCGCTCATTACCTGCCCAACTTCGTCACCCAGCAGACGATGCCGCCGCTGTCGCGCAAGCCGTTCTACACGCCGGAAGGCGCGCCGCTGGTGCTCGGCATGGGCCGCCTGCACGAGAACAAGGCGTTCGACGTGCTGCTGAGGGCGGTCGCCCGGGTGCCCAACGTGTACCTGTGGATCGCCGGCGAAGGCCCGCTCAGGCGCGAGCTCGAGGCGCTGGCCGAGAAACTGGCGGTGAAGCCGAGGGTGCGCTTCCTCGGCTGGCGCGAGGACACCGCCGCGCTGTTGGCAACCGCCGACATCTTCGTCTGCCCGTCAAGGCTGGAGCCGCTCGGCAACGTGGTCATCGAGGCGTGGGCCCACGGCATGCCGGTGATCGCCACCGACAGCTACGGCCCCGGCACCCTGATCGAGCACCGGGAATCCGGTATCCTGGTGCCGGTCGACGATTGGCAGACTCTCGGCCGTGCCATCCGCAACCTGTTGGAGGACGACAACCTGCGCGACCACATCGCCCGCCGGGGCCTTCAGATGTACGAGGAAAACTTCACCGAGGAGAAAGTGGTCGGTCAGTACATGGAGTTTCTGGAAACTGTCGCGGAGAAACGGTGATGTGCGGCATCGCTGGCGTCATGTCTGCGGACGGCGCTCCGCCGGCGGCGGAGACGCTCGGCAAGCTGGCCCAAGCGCTCAGCCACCGCGGGCCGGACGGCGACGGTCGCTACGTCTCCGACGGCGTCGGGATGACGCAGACGCGGCTCGCTATCATCGATCTCGAGACCGGCGACCAGCCTCTCTATGCGCCAGTCAAGGGCGGCGACGGCAAGGTGGCGCTGATCGCCAACGCCGAGATCTACAATTACATCGAGCTCCGGCTCGACATGGGCCGCGTCGAGTTCAAGACCCGCTCCGACTGCGAGCCGCCGCTGCACCTCTATCTGCGCCACGGGCTCGACTTCGCCCGCCACCTGCGCGGCATGTACGCCATCGCCATCCACGACCCGGTCGAGAATTGCTTGGTGCTGGCCCGCGATCCGTTCGGCATCAAGCCGCTGTATTATGCCGAGACGGCCAAGGGTTTCGCCTTCGCCTCCGAGCCGCAGGCCTTGTTTAAGGCCGGCGTAGCGACGCCGGCCCTCGACGCTGAGGTCCGGGACGAGCTGTTGCAGCTGCAGTTCACCACCGGCCGGCGGACACCGTTCCGGGGCGTCGAGCGGCTGCTGCCGGGCGAGACCGCAGTGGTGCGCCGCGGCCGTGTCGTTGACCGGCTTAGGCGTCAGGCACTGCCGACGGGCGGCCCGATCGAGACCAGCCGCGCCGCGGCACTGAAGCGCCTCGACGAGCTGCTCAACGACACCATCGGCATCCATCAGCGCTCCGACGTTCCCTACGGCATGTTCCTGTCGGGCGGCATCGACTCGTCGGTGCTGCTGGCGATGATGGCGCGTCTCAATCCACACCCGGTGCAGGCGTTCACCGCCGGCTTCGACGGCGCCGACGTCACCGACGAGCGCGCCCATGCCCGCGCCGTGGCCACTGTTGCCCGCGCCGAGCATCGGGAGGTGTCGTTCGGCGAAGGCGATTTCTGGGCGCTGCTGCCGGAGATCGCCGCCGTGATGGACGACCCGGCAGCCGACTACGCGACACTGCCGACCTACAAGCTGGCGGCCGAGGCGAAGAAGGCCGGCCTCAAGGTGGTGCTGACCGGCGAGGGCGGCGACGAACTGTTCGGCGGCTACGGCCGCTACCGCCGGGCGCGGCGGGCACGCTTCCTGGGCGGGCGGCCGATGCGTGCCAAGGGCGTGTTCGACGGCCTCGACGTGCTGCGCCGGATTCCGGCCGGCTGGCGCGACGGCTTCGCCGAGCACGAGCGCGAGGCGGCGGCAGGCGGCCGCACCCGGCTGCAGGCGGCGCAGGCCACCGATTGCGCCGACTGGCTGCCCAACGACCTCCTCACCAAGCTCGACCGTTGCCTGATGGCGCACGGGGTCGAGGGCCGGGTGCCGTTTCTCGACGTCCGCGTCGCCGAGTTCGCGTTGACGCTGCCCGACCGGTTGAAGGTGCGGCGCGGCTTCGGCAAATGGCTGCTGCGCCGCTGGCTGGAAACCGGCATGCCGGCGGCGAAGCCGTTCTCGGCCAAGCGCGGCTTCACGGTGCCGGTCGGCGAATGGATCGGTGGCCGCGGCGGCGAGCTCGGGCCGCTGGTCGCGAGCCAGCCGGCAATCGACGAGATCTGCACGCCCGCCGCGGTCGAGGCGCTGTTCCGCGCCGCCGGGCCGGGCCGCGGCCGCCGCGCAGGGCAGGCGGCGTGGGTATTGCTGTTCTACGCGTTGTGGCACCGCCGCCACGTGCAGGGTCTGAAACCCGAAGGCGACGTCTTCGACGCGCTCGCCGCCTGAAACGGCGCGCCGGATTCGAGCACAGGCTGCCCCTACCGACCGGCCGTCTTTGCCGAACCGTGCCTACCACAATGTTGGTGCAAACCGTCGGGCCGCGCCATATAGTTTGAACGTTTGGTACCACGTGGCTTGGAGTATCTCGCGAACGTCCCACGACGCCCACCGCAGTTGCCCCCGGATTCCGTGACACCGAAACGCATGCGCCCGCGCCGAGCGCCGGGCGCAAGGCGCGAATGCGACAGACGATCACGATTACGAAGGACCGACCATGCCGACTGGAACCGTGAAATGGTTTAATTCCGCCAAGGGTTACGGATTCATCCGTCCCGACGATGGCGGCGACGACGCCTTTGTCCACATTTCAGCCGTCGAGAGCGCCGGGCTGAAGGATCTCCGGGAAGGACAGAAGGTGCAGTACGAGCTTACTCCGGGCAGGAACGGCAGAACCGCCGCCGGCAATTTGGTGGCCCTCGACTAACGGGGCGGCTTGGTCCGCTGGCCTTTGGGGCGGGCGTGTCGAACCTGAGGACTTGGCGGCGGCAGGGTTCCGCCGTTTCACCAGCGCGTCCGCTAGACGGACGCACCGTTGAGCGGCGGCGTGTCGCCGGGCAGGCGCCTAGATGGTGCCGCCCTTGGCCAGCTTCGGCAGGTTTTCCCAATCCTTGCCGGCGGCGATCAGGCAGGTGACGCCGTTCGGCTGCGTGATCACCAGCGTCCAGGTGCCGTCGGGCGAGGCGAACACCTCGATCACGGCGCCGCCGATCGTGACCCCCATGGAGACGGGGGTCTCTGCGTATGTCTTGTTCAGGTTTTCGGCGACCATCTTGTGACTGCCGCAGGCCGACTGCGCGAGCGCCGTCGGTGCGATCAGGCAGGATGCGATCACCAGGGTGACCAGAGTGGCCGTAGTGCGAAGTCTCATGACGCGGCCCTTTCAGAAATTTGAACCCACCCGTTTCGGGATGCATTCATTTGTCATTGCGGTTATTGGCTCCGCATTGGGCTATCCGCTCTCGAGCGCTTCGGTTTTTGTCTCCGTTCCTTGGTTAACGTGCGGCCTCCTGGGCCGGCCTGGCTTTCCAGACACGGCTCCCGAGCCTATGGCAATTTTATTAACCAAAAGTGAAGGGACCGGGCGTCTTCGGCGGCCCGCGGCGCGGCTGTGGGCCGCGAGCCGGTAAAGGACGGGGGCGCCCCGATTTTCCGGGGGCCCCCGTTTGCGTCGGCGCCTTGGGAGGAGGGGAGGAGATTGGCGCCGAAACGCGAAATCGGTCTTAGAGCGTCTTGCCCGCTACCTTTTCGGGCAGGTTCTGCCAGTAGTCGCCGGCCGCCAGCAGGCAGGCGAGGCCGTTCGGCGCCGTCATCACGATGGTCCAGCTGCCGTCCGGCGAACTCAGCACCTCGACGACGGTGCCGTTATTGGCGAGCCCCATGGACACCGTCTTCTCGGCGAATTTGGCGTTCAAGGTCTGCATCACGGCGTCGTGGGTGCTGCACAGCTCTTTGGGCGCCTCGGCGCGGGCGCTGCCGGCGCCGACGCCGATAACCATCGCGGCGGCGGCCAAGCTCACGACGAGCAGCATGATCTCAAGGTTCTTCCCGATGGGTTTCATAACGGACTCCTTATCACGGTCAAACTTCTGTTGCGTGTCAAAGGACGCCCCGTTTTTTCTCCGGGGCGATGCCGGGGGCGCAGCCATCGAAAGTCGGAGCCCCAGCATGGCCCGTAGTCTGCCACGGCCGGCGCGCGCCGGCAGTGACGGCAATCACAGGCGAATCCGCCGGAAACCCAGGCTGGCCGCGGCTTTCCGGGCGTGTCGGCAGAATTTGGGTCGCCCTTCCGGCGATTGTCGTATATCAAGGGCCGCGAGCACCGCGATCAGTCCATCCATCATGGCCGAATCCAACAAGATCACGCTCAGACGCCCCGACGACTGGCACTTGCACCTCCGCGACGGCGCCATGTTGAAGGCCGTGCTGCCGTTCACCGCCCGACGCTTCGCCCGCGCCGTGGTGATGCCGAACCTGGCGCCGCCGGTACGCACCGCCGTCCAGGCCAGGGCCTACCGCAAGCGCATCCTGGAGGCGCTGCCGAAGGGCGCGAAATTCACGCCGTTGATGACCAGCTACCTCACCGACCATTCCGATCCTGAGGACATCGCCCGCGGTCACACTCGGCGCGCGGGGTCACCGACATCGAGCGCCTGAATCGGGTGCTGGCGCGGATGGAGAAGATCGGCATGCCGCTCCTGGTGCATGGCGAGACCACCGACCCGGCAGTCGACGTGTTCGACCGCGAACGCGCGTTCTTGGAGCTGATCCTGCAGCCGATGATCCATCGCTTCCCCGGCCTCAAGGTGGTGTTCGAGCACGCCACCACGGAGGACGCCATCGGCTTCGTCACCGCTGGCGGCGACAACATCGCCGCCACCATCACCGCGCACCACCTAATCATCAATCGCAACGCCATGTTCGAGGGCGGGCTCAGGCCGCACATGTACTGCCTGCCGGTGGCCAAGCGCGAGCGCCACCGCCTGGCGCTCAGGCAGGCGGTGACGTCGGGCAGCCCGAAATTCTTCCTCGGCACCGATTCGGCGCCGCACCCGATCGCCGAAAAGGAAACCGATTGCGGCTGCGCCGGTATTTTCTCGGCGCCGGCGGCGCTGGAGCTCTATGCGCGCGTGTTCGAGGAAGAGTACGCCCTCGACAAGCTCGAGGCCTTCGCCTCGCTCAACGGCCCCGCCTTCTATGGATTGCTGCCGAACGAGGAGCGGGTGACCCTCAGGAAACGCAGGAGCAAAGTGCCCGGCAACATCAAGGTCAAGGGCGCCGGCGCCGTGCGTCCGTTCCTCGCCGGCGGTACACTGACCTGGAGCCTCGACGGCTGACCGTGGCGGATTGACCGTCGTACCTCAGGCGCTATAACAGGGAACCGGACGCGCCCCCGGGAAAATCAGAGTAGGATAACCGATGATCGACAAGGACTCTTTCACCGCCATCGTGCTGAAGGACGCGGGCAACGGCAAGATCACCGCCGCCGTCGAGACGCTGCCCAACGATCGTCTGCCGCCGGGCGACGTCACCGTCGCCGTCGAGTATTCGACCCTCAACTACAAGGACGGCATGATCCTGAAGGGCCTCGGCCGGCTGGTGCGCACCTATCCGCACGTGCCCGGCATCGACTTCGCCGGCACCGTCGAAAGCTCGTCGTCGCCCGCCTACAAGCCCGGCGACAAGGTGGTGCTGACCGGCTGGCGCGTCGGCGAAGTGCACTGGGGCGGCTACGCCACCCGGGCGCGGGTCAAGGCCGACTGGCTGGTGCCGTTGCCGAAGGGGCTGACGCTGGAGCAGGCGATGGCCATCGGCACCGCCGGGTTCACGGCGATGCTCGCCATCATGGCGCTCGAGGACCACGGACTCAGGCCCAAGAACGAGGGCGAGGTGCTGGTCACCGGCGCCGCCGGCGGCGTCGGCTCGATCGCGGTGGCGCTGCTCACCAGGCTCGGCTACCGGGTCGCCGCCTCCACCGGGCGCGAGGCGCTGCACGGTTATCTCAAGGACCTCGGCGCGACGATGATCGTCGAGCGCGACGAGCTGGCGACGCCGCCCAAGGGGCCGCTCGGCTCCGAGCGCTGGTCGGGCGCCATCGACAACGTCGCCGGTCAGACGCTGCACGCGGTGCTGGCGTCGCTGCGCTACTGGGCGAGTTGCGCCGCCGTCGGCCTGGCCTCGGGACCGGAGATCAAGACCACAGTGCTGCCGTTCCTGTTGCGCGGCGTCAACCTGCTCGGCATCGATTCCGGCATGTGCCCGAAGGAGCGCCGGCTGAAGGCTTGGGATCGCCTCGCCAAGGAGCTCGACAAGGAAAAGCTCGCCCAGATGACGCACACGGAATCTCTTGCCGTCGTCCCCGACCTGGCAGGCAAAATCCTCCAGGGCCAGGTGCAGGGGCGCACCGTCATCCGCACCCGCTGAGCGGGCGGGCGAATTCCAAGCCGTTGAAATCGTTAACTTTCCGTTAACCCGTCAGTAAAATGCCCGGACTGGCATCGTTCCTGCATTTCCGTTGGCGGACGGCGGGCCTAGGGCCCCCCGTCGCCGGAGGGAGATGGAGATGATGCGCAAACTGCTTTTACCGGTCGGCCTGGCGGCGCTGCTCGGCGCCTGCGAGAACGCCGTCCGCTACGAGGCCGCGGTCCGCAACTGGGAGCCTACCTACTGCTACCAGACGATCGGCGAGGCGGCCTGCTACGAGGCGCCCTATCACCGCGACGAGCGGCGGCTGGTCAACTATTTCGGCCCGCACCCGCGCCGCTACGAGAAGCCAGTGCCGCCGACGCCGCCGACACCGGTGCCGCCGGCGCCGATCAACTACTGGGTCAAGGACCCGGAGCCGATCCCGTGCCCGGTGACGCCGCGCCAGATGTGTGAGTTCCCGGGCTTCCGGGCGCCGGGCGCCGGTCTCAACGGGGACGCTGCGAAAGCCGGCGCCGCCGCCACCCAGGCGCTTCCCGAAGCGCCGCCGCCGTCGGCGGCGCCGGTGGCGCCGGTGCGGCTGATGCCGCCGCACCTGTTGCCGCAGCCCTGAGGCGCGAGCGGCGGGAGGCGCAAGCGACGGATGCGACATCGCGGGGGCCCGCGCCCCCGCCCCGAAAGCCCCCGGGGGGACCGACTCTGCAACCTCCTGCAGACCCTCCTCTCCCCCGAGACGTCCTCCCGGGGGCCCCCGATGCGGGGGAAAACTCCGCAGCCGACTCTGAATGCGGGGGAAACCCCGCAGCCCCCGGGGGACCGTCCGCGGGCTTCGGTTTGCGGATGACTCTCTCCCCCTAGTCCCCCGGGGGTCGCTTGCGCCCCGCCGCCTTGACTTGGCTTCGCCTTTCCACCTATATGCACGCTCTTCCCGTCCGGGCGGCCGTCGCGCCGGGGGCGGGCGTGATGGCGGGGTAGCTCAGGTGGCTAGAGCAGCGGAATCATAATCCGCGTGTCGGGGGTTCGAGTCCCTCCCCCGCTACCAATAAAATCAAAGCGTTAGCGGTAATTTTAGGCGTGTAGCGGGGCGGAAAAAAGCCCCGGGGTAAACACTGGGGTAAACGGCAACAAAGTCAAAATGGCCTCGCTCAGGCGGTGGTCCTTCCCTGACAGTTAGGTTCTACCTTGGCTTGCAAGACCAGCCGTTTGGAGATACTTGGGCTAAATGGACCCCTTCAATTGGAAATGTCCGTATTGTGGCCACGCGCAGACCGTGGTGGAGGAAAGATATTACCGGGCGGATTTTCAGATTTTCAACGACAAGAGTGCGTTCGGCCCGGTTGCCGGTTACGCCGAGACGATTGTCTGCGCGAATGACAGTTGCAAGAAAATGACATTGGAGATCGTGCTTTGTAGGCGGCACGATTATCCCGGCGGACGATGGAGCGTAGGACATACTCTATTTACTTGGCCGCTCCTTCCGGAAAGCACCGCCAAGCCGCAACCAGACTACATTCCGAAACCTATCGTTGAAAACTACAAACAAGCTTGCCGCATCCGTGACCTGAGCCCGAATGCCTCAGCAACGATGGCGCGGCGCTGCCTCCAAGGCATGATCCGTGATTTTTGCGGAATCACTAAGGCAACCCTCGCGCAGGAAATCGACGCACTTGATGAGATGGTGCAACAGGGCCATGCCCCGGCAGGTGTCGCCCCCGACACCATAGACGCGATTGATCACGTCAGGAGCATCGGGAACATCGGCGCTCACATGGAGAAGGACATCAACCTGATCCTTGATGTCGAACCGGATGAGGCCCAAGCCCTGATTGACCTGATCGAATTGCTGTTTGAGGAATGGTACGTAGCCAGAAAGGTGCGGGAGCAAAGGTTAGAGCGTTTGGGCGTTGTCATCGAGAACAAGAAGGCAAAGAAGGCGCAAGCGGCGCTCCCGGCACCACCCGAAAAGTTACCTGCTCCTGCGAGCAGCGCGGCGAAGAAGGCTCCCGAAAATTAAGTAGCACGCTTACCAAAATGGCAGATGACAACAACACAGGCGACGACGGTGAAGAAAAGACTGCGGGTCAATTAGCCGAAGTTTTAGGCGACGCATTACCTGATATCACCGGCCTTAATCTGCCCCCTGTGGTCAGAAAGAGCTTCTGGAAAGCGGTGGCTCGGCTCGTCACAGGTGGATTCGATATTGGGGGAGCATGGCTTGACGCCAAAGCACAAAACATTCGAGTGGAAGGTAGTGCGAAAGATGTTGTGACGATGGCTGCTGCGAAGGCGGCGTCTTCTCAATTCCAGCGTAATGAGGAATTGGGAGAGCGGGCTGTAATGCATTTTGCATCGAAAATTGTTCGGGAACAGGTCAATTTAGAGGAAACGCTTAAGATTGCGAAAGAGGACCTTCAAGCCGCCCCGCCAGAAGGCGACGCCAAGAAGGAAATTGATGAGGACTGGCTCAATCAGTTTGCCGATATCGCTGCCAAGGTATCCAACGAGGATATGAAACGTCACCTTGGAAAGATATTGGCGGGTGAAATCAAAAATCCCGGATCATTTAGTGCCGCAACTATTCTGACGCTGACTACAATTTCACGAGAAGAAGCAAAATTGTTTGAAAAACTCTGCAATGTCAGCATGAGCCTTGGTGGTGTGCAGGTCCTTTGCACTCCCTACGGTGATCCCGGCAACAACGCATTGCGGCCCCTAGGGTTGGGTTATGATGTTTTGTGCCATCTTCGCGTTGCAGGGCTTCTGTTACCGGATATTACATCGCAAACCACGTTCGATGAAGTCATCTATCGGATTCCGTGGGATTTTTGCGGCCGACTTGCTGTATTTCGAACTCTTGAGGGCGACCCACCAATATTTGGTAAACATAAGACAGTTTTGTTTTCTCGTGCTGGTGCTGAATTAAGAAATATTATTCCCATGAAACCGAATCCTGCATACGTTGAGTGTTTGCAAAAGATGCTGAGAGAAAAATATAAGTCAGAAATGGTCTACTTCCGAAATGACGGAACAACGGTCGTTGCGGGAAAGGAATGATGTAAGGAATCAATTTGCGGCGAATCAAAAGGGCCGGCTCCAATCGAGGAACCGGGCCTGTTTGTTAGCTGGTAGTCGCTAGGCGAGTTGGTATGCGGCGACCGTCTTTCCGCTGACGCTAAGCTTCCGCGCTGATTGACGCACCTTGTTGCGCTACAGTTTCAGGCTTTCTTGGAGCCGCTTTTTCGTCTCAACGCCAAGCGGCAGTTTGTGCTTGATTACGCCTGATGTCCGTTTGGGGGAATGCTGGTGCGCGCAAATGGCCGCCCCGTGTCTCAAAATTGAACAACGATAGAACGGAATTGACGGTTCCGCTGGTAACGACCCCCCGATACCAATAAAAGCCCTTCATTTCGTTGTAGAGCCCCTGATTTCATTCCGAAATCGGGTGCTTTTTCTTATTCTTAGATTCGCGAAGACATCCATATTTCAAGAACGGTAATTAAGAGGACCTCGACTGGTAGAGCCGTGGGCTGGAAATCCTCGTGTCGGTGATTCGATCCCGCACCTGGGCGCCGTTTTTCCAATCACGATGACAAAAAACCAGGTTTCTGCCTGGCGATAGTCGGTCGCCTCCATGCGAGAGCGTGGGCTGGCCTGTGACAGCCTGTGACACAACTTTATCTCAGCATTGTCACAACATCCGGAAATTCGGACTCACTAGCCTTCTCTCAACGACAATGAAATCTTCGCCTAGAGAGAAGGTCGCCGAAACTCATGTGTGCGGGGCTCACAACGGATCCAGGGATCACCCCTCCTAATTGGAGCAATGCGCATCCCGGTCCGGACATGACGACCGGTAACCTGGCTGCCAATATTGAAGGGATTCGCGATCGACTGGCGCAAGCTCGGCTGCCCATTTCAATATTTGCCTTGCGGATTTTTGGCCTAAGACCGGAAAGGAATGTGCCGGTTTTCCGGGAAGCGTTCGGCTCCGTCGGTTTCGTTGGCGGCTTGCCCGATGGTTCGGCGGGCTTTTTGTATGTGGGACCGCATTTGCCGACCGACCAAGCGGACGAACTGATGGCCCGGTTGCTCGGGCATCGGGCCCTAATCATCTCCAGAAACGCGCCGTCGCCCGTCGAGGCTTACGTGGAACAACGGTCCATCCATTGTTCCAGTGACGTTTTGGCGGATGTCGATTCATTGATTTCAGGCCTGATTCGAAACCAACGGCGCGTGATCGTGATCATGTTGGGAACCGTCGTTCAGCCAGGCAAAATCTCGTTGTTGAATTCGTAACAGGCGCTCGGATCGCGGGACGATTTGAACGAGCAACGTGTACGCAATGCCCGGCGATTTCTTGCCCGTCCCTTGGCAGGCGCGTCGGGCATCCTGAATAGCAGGAAGATCAACGATGGACGGGATCGAAAATTCCGGAGAATGGTTCCCATAAAGAAGTAATCGTGCCGGCACTTACGGAGCGCCCATCAGGCCTTTGACGCCTGTAACAAAAGAAGCGTTACGGTCCGAAACCAGCGGAGCTCTTGATGACGAAACAGGCAAACAGCACCTACCTTGTGATCCACGAACTTAACGATCGGGTCGGCAGCCTCGGAGCTTTGTCCCGCGCCATTCATAGCTCGCACTTAGACGCCGAGCCTTTTGGATCGGTCTGGGTTATCCGTACACAAATGCCGCTGGCTCAATTGGCTCACGCCCTCTCCCCCGGCATTGCCAAGAATGATCGACTGTTGATTGTCGAATGCAGCGATCATAACGCTTGGCATTCCATGACTTTCGAGACGACGGCATGGTTCAGGCAAATCCTCGCCAATTCCAGGTACCTTCACCCCGAACCGGTCGCCAGGAACGCATTCAAAAACGGACGCGCATAGTCGCTTTAACGTGGCGCCCGGAATCCGGTCGGTGAAGTTTATCAACTCAGCCGGATGTCTCGATCGTTGGGCGTTCCGGGGCCGATATGGCGCTCAACGTCGGGCGGATTCGCCGGACCTTGTCCCAGCGGGGAGAGAATATGGAACGGAAAAAGGTGACGGGTGGGCAAGCTGTGTTGCCCTGCTTGGGAAAAAACGCAAAAACGGAACACCGATTTCGTTTTTTTTGGATCGTTCTTTTCATTGTTTTGGCGGTTCCCTTGCACGCATTGGCGGCGGCGGATGCGCCGCCTCGAGACGAGGCGGAGGCCGAACTCGAAAGTTTATCCAGGAACCTGGATTCCGTTGACAAAACCTTGGACTACCCGTGGACCTGGCGGTCCCGTCTCGAAGAACTTCGAACCCAGGTCGAAGAGACCGTAAAAAAAGCGGAGAAGATCCATGGTGCGGAAAGGGAATACATCGCCCGCCAGAAGGCGCTGATCGACGCTTTAGCGCCGGACTCGAATAGCGCCACGGGATCTCAGAAAGTCCCCAAGCAATTTCCCGATATAGAATCTGAACTTGCCAGGCACCAATCCCGTCTGAAGAGCGCGGCTCTAATCGTTGCAAAAGCGAAGGGCCTGAAAGACCGAATCAATTCGGCGGTGAACCGATTGACGGCAAGGGCGCTTATTAACAAGGAGCGAAGCCTTTTCGATGGCGGGATTTGGCGCGGCGCTGCCAGAGAGTTGACATTTGCGGTCGATTGGGCGCGGGGACTGATGGATTCTCCGCTGTCTGGAGAAAGCAACAATCACGGCGGCTTGATGCGAAGCGTGACCGCGATTGTGCTCACCCTTCTCATGGTCGCGTGGGTTTCCTTTCGAATCTCGGCCCATGGATTTTTGACGCGGTCACACAGGGACCTGACCGAAGTCGCGCACGGCTTTCTGTTGCATGATATGATTCCGCTCGGGATCGTGCTTTTCAGCCTGTTGCTGCTCAGGAACGCGGACGTTGTTTCGTACGACGTATATAAGTTGTCATCCCTCGCGGTGATCGCCGTCGCCGTAACCTTGTTTTTGGCTTCTATCGTTTCTTCGTTGCCGCACCTTGCGGGATGGTTGACTCGGCTGGTTCCCGGTCAAGAAGCCAAGATTTCCGTAATTACCGTTATTTTGTCAGTCCTGGTCGGCATAAATCTCTTTCTGTCCTGGGCAGAGCGGGAATTGACCGACACACCCGATTTGTTTTTGCTCGGCCAATTCGCGATCGAAGTCGCGGTATCCATCCTGGTAGCAACGGCGATGTGGTACATCCTGCGAGTTCCGCATGAGGATTGCCCCGCTGCCGGTTATTCCTGGATCAGGCTTGTCAGGAAACGACACAAGCGAGCGGCAGCGATTCCGGCACTTCCCCTGTGGTTTGTCCCGATGACGGTTATTGTGGTCGAACCGCTGATTTTCGCGCTTGGCTATAGGAATCTCTCCGACTGGCTGTTTTTCGGGATATGGGGGACCGTTGGCGCGGTTTTCCTCGTTTGGTTCGCCTCGGCGTATGCAAGAAAAGCCATTCCGACGATGCTTAAACGATGGTTTCGTCCGGCCTTTGTTTTGCAGTTGGGTCGCCGGTTCCCGAGGCGCCGGATGCGCGTTTACGCGTTTTGGATATTCGCCGTCGTGCAATCGGTGCTTTGGCTGGCGGCGGGCGTTTCGATTCTTCTACTTTGGGGCGTGCAGTTCGAACAGTTGAAGGACTGGAGCAAAATCCTTCTCGGCACGATTCAGATCGGCACCATAAGCATCTCGCTGATCGATATTATCATGGCGTTCGCGACAGTCATTGTTCTGATGGGCATCACGAAGATTGTGCAACGGATATTGGTTACCAAGGTTTTTCCACATTTCGAATTCGATATCGGCGCGCGCAATGCAATTCGCAGCGGAATCGGATATTTGGGCGGGACGATAGCGATCATTGTCGCAGTGCTGTCATTGGGCGTTGAACTCACCCACATCGCCCTTGTCGCGGGCGGGTTGTCCTTGGGAATCGGTTTTGGCCTGCAGGCTGTTGCAAACAACTTCATTTCCGGTTTGATCATGCTTTTGGAGAGGCCAATCAAGGAAGGCGATTGGATCGTCGTCAAGGATCATGAAGGCCTAGTCAGGCACATCAGTTTCCGCGCCACGGAACTTCAAACGGTTCAAAAAGCGTCGGTGTTAATTCCGAATTCCGAGTTGATTTCCGGTACTGTAACTAATTGGACATTTAAGGACCTGACGAGTCGGGTGGAAGTTGTAGTCGGCATTTCCTACGATGCGGACGAGCAACTGGCCAAGAAGCTCCTGCTTTCGGAGGCGGACAAGCATCCGAGAGTCCTGCGCGTTCCGGCGCCTCAGGTCAACCTTCGGGAATTCGGAGACAACGCATTAATCTTCGAACTCTGGGCCTACATCGAAATTCTCGACGTCGCCGACAAGCCCCGCGTGGAAAGTGAGCTACGATTGCGGATCCTCGCCGCATTGCGCGCCCACGGCATTGGAATCCCATGCCCGCAACGGCAAATTCACATCGCGGATTTCGACGGCCTCGTTCGCAAGAACAGAACCACGGCGACCGCGTCCACCCGCTTGGTGTCCCCCGCTGAACCGACCCGTCTTTAAGCTGGGCGGGACCGCGTCGCGCGATATGCAGGGCCGACGGCGCGGGTGAATCATTGGCAATGCGGACGGTGGCATGGCCGGATTCCACGCCACCGACGGAGAAGATCCTGCAAATCCGCGTGTCAGGGGTTCGAATCCCTCCCCCGCTACCATCACCGCCAATGAGCACCCTGCGCCCGAGATATTTCCGCCACTCACCCATGAAAACGGCCAGGATCGCGCCTTTCCGCCCCCTCCGGCGCCTCAATAACCCCTTAGAAAAAGTCCACCGATTGACCGTTGTTAAGTTGTGTTCAAACGGCCACGTGTTACTATGACGTCCTGCTAATTCGGCCGGCGGTAGCCTCTGTAGCTGGGGACAGAGGGGGACTCGTCGCTTCGGTTGACCAATGCCCCGGCGGAGAGTTCGTTCAGCCATGGCCACTGACGCTCGCCAATTCGAACCCGCGCAACTCAGCCGCATGCTCAGGAAGGAGATCGGGCACGCCGCCGATCTCTTGGTCAAGGTGCAGCAAGACAAAGCCGGCCCTTACGCCGCCGCCATGGCCGAGGCGGCGCTGAAGAGCGGCAACGACGAAGACCACGTCTTTTGGCAAAAGATCGCCAAGGAAGTTGAAAAGCGACTGACCGCCGGCAAGTACGAATAACCGCCGCCGGCCTAACCCGCCCGTAACCCAGCCCCGAGGCCTCGCCCGGGGCTTAAGTTTTGTCGAGAATCCTATCGAGCCCGCTGGCCGGCCGCTGGCGTTATGCCTTGGCGTCGTCGAACGACTTCTCGTTGTCCCACACCCGCTCCGGCATCGGCAGGCCCGCGAAGGCGTCGTCGCCGAGCGGCCGGTCCGGCGCGATGCCAAGCTTCTCGCGCAACACCAGCATCAACTGCCGGCAATGTTGCCCCGAATGCCAGCCGGTGCGCTCCAGCACCTCGTGCAGGGTGACGTCGCCGTAATAGACCTTGCCGGGCTGGCCGAAGTCGGTGTCCTTGCCGGCGGTTTGCCACCATTTGTCCAGCCGTTTCCGCACCCGCTCGCCGTAGTCGAGCAGGTCCTGCTTCGACTTCATCTCCTTGGGCAGGATGCTGAGCAGCGATTCATAGGTGTAGGGCGCGTCATGCTCGACGCGGTTGAGGAATACGTCGGGGATATTGAATACGTGGTAGGCGAGCTGCCGGTACGACCGCGGCCGGCCGGGCAGCATGTCGTCGAGGCTCGCCTCCGGGATCTGGGCGGCGAAGCGGCGGGCGCCGGCGAGGATGCCATCGACGCGCTTGACCATCTCGGCCGGCTTCAGCATCCGGTGGCCGTCCCACCGGAAGCCGGCGACACGGGCGACGTCGCGGAACACCGCGCCGTTAGCCCACTCGCTGCCGCGCCGCACGATCGGCACCATCTTCAAGCCGAGCTCGGCCAGTTCCTCGAAGCCCTTGTCGCCGTCGAGCACGTTGATGGATTCGAATTCCATGCCGTGCTTGATCAAGAACTCTTTTGTTTTCAGGCAACTCGAACAACCGGGCTGCCAATACACCTTCAACGGCGGCCTCGCTTGGCCCTTCGCTTTGACGCCCGTCTTGCTCATCTCGTTCATGAACACCCTCCTCGTGCGGCCGGTGCCGTCGGCCCAGGTGCCGCCATCCTACACCGGAACCCGGACGATTGCGAAGCGTGCACCGGCCGGCGGCCCGCCGCGCAAGGCGCCCTTGCCTGGGACTTGGCGCGCGGCTAGGTTTCCGACGCGTCGGTATCCTCCGACGGCGTAGCCAGGAACCGCGCTCCTTATGGACGCACCTCCGTACCGCAACCCCGGCCGGGCGGCCGCCCTCGATCGGATCATGCCGGCGTTGGTCGCCGGCTTCGTTGCCGCCACCGTCGTCGTCATCTACGCCGTTTCATTCGCCGCCCTGGTGTTCTCTGGCAGCCTGCAGCCGCACCTCGGCGTCGGCATCGGCATCGCGCTGTTCAGCGCCGTCGTCGTCGGCGCCGCCATGGCGCTCGGCAGCTCGTACCCCGGCGCCATCGGCACGCCGCAGGACATTCCGGCGGTGACGCTCGGCGTGATCGCCACCGAGATCGCCGCCGCCATGGCCGGCAAGGCCGCCGGCGCCGAGATCGTGGCGACGGTGGTCGCCGCCGTCGCGCTTTCGTCGCTGGCGATGGGCGCGGTGTTCTATGCCTTCGGCCGTTTCCGGCTGGGGCGGCTGATCCGCTACATCCCGTATCCGGTGATCGGCGGTTTCCTGGTCAGCGTCGGCTGGTTCCTGGTGCGCGGCACTTATTCGGTCGCCACCGGCGAGCCGTTGACCATGGTTAGCGCCACCAGCGCGTTCGAACGCGCTAAGCTGGCCCACTGGCTGCCGGCGCTTGGCTTCGGTATCGTCATCTGGCTGGTGCGGCGGCGGGTTGCGCACGTACTGACCATGCCGGCCCTGGTCGCCGCCGGCATTGCCGTCTTCTATGCCGTGGCGGCGTTGGCGGGGCAGGGCTCGACGGCGCTCCGCGCCGGCAACTGGCTGCTGGGCCCGTTCCCGGAAGGTAGCTTGTGGCCGCCCGCCGCCTTGGGCGACCTCGCCCGGGTCGATCCGCAGCTGCTGCTCGGCCAGGCCGGGAATCTGGCGACCATGATCGCCATCAGCCTAGTGATGGTGCTGCTCTACGGTGGCGGCCTCGAGATCGCAGTGCGCCGCGACATCAATTTCAACCGCGAACTGCGCACCGTCGGCGTCGCCAACCTGCTGGCCGGTCTCGGCGGCGGGCTGCCGGGGTTCCATTCCTTTAGCCTGTCGGTGATGAGCGATCGCATGCAGGCGGCGACGCGGCTCACCGGGCTCATCTCCGCCGGCTTGTGCGCCTTAGCGCTGCTGTTCGGCGCCCAGGCTCTGACCTACATGCCGCGGGCGGTGGTCGGCGGGCTGCTGGTGTTCCTGAGCCTGTCGCTGCTGGTGGAATGGCTGGTCGAAACCTGGTTCCGACTGGGATGCACCGATTACGCCATCATCATTCTCATCCTGGTCGTCAGCATGACCTTCGGGCTGCTGCAGGGAGTGGCGGTCGGCATCGTCGTCTGCGTCGCCTTCTTCGTCGTCGAATACAGCCGCCTCAACATCGTCAAGAACGAGCTTTCGGGGGCCGAGCTCACCAGCATCGTCGACCGCTCCGAAGATCTGCGCCGGCTGCTGCGCGAGGAAGGGGAGGCAACTCACGTCCTCAAGCTGCAGGGCTTCATCTTCTTCGGCACCGCGTCGCGGTTGGTTGATCGCATCCGCCGGCGCATGGACGACAAGGCCAAGCGGCCGCTTCGGTTCGTGGTCATCGACTTCGCCCATGTCGACGGTCTCGATTCCTCAGTCGCCGTCGCCTTCACCAAGCTCGCCCAATACGCCGGCGAGCGCGGATTCGAGATTTGCCTGTCGCGGGTGCCGGAGCGGTTCCTCGACGTGCTGAGAAGGCAGGGACTGGAAGAGGAGCAGCGCGGTATCGCCACTGGCGCGCCGCCGCCCGATGGCGAGCGCCGGACGGCAAACGTCGACGCGGGCGCGGCGAAGCGGCGGCTTCGTGTCTTCCCCGATCTCGACCACGGCCTCGAGTGGTGCGAAGAGCGCCTGATCGAGGCCCACCGGGGCGCTGCCGAAACCGACGCGGCGGCGCTGAGCGCGCAGCTCGCCGACGCCTTCCCCGCGGCGGCCGACGTCGCCCGCTTCATGAGCTACGTCGAGAA
>JACPJY010000177.1 GCA_016187325.1 Rhodospirillales bacterium
GATGCCGGCCGGCAGCGCGATGGCGAGCGCCAGGGCAAAGCTCAGCCCCAGCAGCAGCACGGTGTTGGCGAGCGCCGGCTTCAGCGCCTCCATCACCGGCTTGGCGAACAGCCGCGAGTAGCCGAAATCGCCGTTGAGCGCCGCCACCAGCCAGTTGCCATAGCGCTCGACGATCGGCTTATCCAGGCCGTAGAGCTGGCGAAGGCGCGCGGCGTCCTCGCTGGTGATCTTGGGGTCGGCGGTGATCATCAAATCAACCGGGTCGCCGGGCATCAGGCCGATCAGCGAATAGACGACGAACGACATCAAGCCGAGCACCAGCAGCGACTGCCACAGCCGGTGGATCAGAAATTGCGCCATCACGCCTTCCGGCGCTTGCCGGCGGAGGCAAGCGGCTTGTCGTAGCGGCTGAGCCCGACCGCCGGCCGGTAGCCGGCGGTGGCGTAGAAGCCGTGGGCGTCGTCGCGGCCGTCGCGGCTATACAGCATCACGGCGGCGAGGCCCTGGTCCGCAGCCCACGCCTCGGCGCGCGCCAACAACAGAGTGCCGATGCCGCGGCGGCGATGAGTCTTCGCCACGGCCATCGCGACCACCTGGGCGGCGGCCTCGACGTGGAGGGTGCGGCGCGCCAACACGTGGATGAAGCCGATGACGGCGCCGGCGTCGTCGACGGCGACGAACAGGCCGTGGTCCGGGTCCCTGTGGATCGCCGGGAACCGCGAGGCGACGCTGATCGCCTCGTCAGTATAACCGAGCTCACCGCACAACGCTGCGACCGCCGGCAGATGCGCCGCCGCCATGGCGACGACGGTGCGGGCGCCGCCGGCGGTCATGGTTTGACGCTCCAGTTCTCGACCCACAGCGGCGACGGGTCCTGGTGGCCGGTGGGCTCGAGGCCGGTCAGCCACTTCGGCATGATATAGGGCTCGGCGCGGAAGTAGAGCGGGATCACCGGCAACTCGGTGGCGTAGATCACCTGCAGCCGGTGCCACAGTTTCTTGCGCTTGGCGCGGTCGAGCTCGATCTCGATGCTCTCGATCAGCTTGTCGACTTCGGCGTTCCGGAAGCCTGTGTAGTTCTGGCCGGCGAAGTTGTTGGCGTTGGTCGGGATGTGGGCCGAATGCAGGGTCGTGCGCGGCACGCTTTCCGGCGCGCTGATCCACGCGAACATGGCAAGCCCGGTGAACTTCCGTTGCGTCACCGTCTGGCCGAAGAATACCCGCGGCGCCTCGTTGCGGATGCGGACGTCGATGCCGATCGCCTTCCAGTGGCTTTGCAGCACCTGCTCGACCAGTTCGCGGGTGCGGTTGCCGGCGGTGGTCATCAGCTCCAGCGTCAGGCGCTCGCCCTTGTTGTTGTGGCGGAAACCGCCCTTCATCGTCGACCAGCCGGCCTCGTCGAGCAGCTGAGCCGCCTTCTTCGGGTCGTAAGCATACTTCGGCACGTCGTCGGCGTAGACCCAGTCGAGCGGGTTGACGCTGGAATGGGCCACCGGCTGGCGGCCGGCGAACAGCTTGTCGCTGATCGAGCCGCGGTCGATGCCGTGGATCAGCGCCCGCCGCACCCGGATGTCCGCCAGGATCGGGTTCGACAGGTTGAGGTCGATGTGCTCGTAAATGAGACCGGACTTGTAAAGGATGCTGAACTTGTCGCCATGGCGCTTCTCGAACGCGAACGCCTGGTCGACGGTGAGGCCGAGCTCGCCGGCGATCATGTCGATGTTTCCGGACAACAGATTGGCCTCCAGCGCCGCGGTGTTCTGGACGATGCGCACGACGATGCGCCGGAAATGCGGTTTGTTGCCCCACCACGTCGGGTTCGGCTCCAGCACCACGTGCGAGCCGGTGACCACCTCGGTGATCCGATAGGGCCCGTTGTACAGGCCCTTGTTGACGGTGTCGGTATCGAACACGGTGCGCATCTTGTAGGCCACCGGATCGGAAAAGTTCTTGCGGTCCAGGTGCGCCGGGATCAGTCGGAAATCGTTGATGGCGTTGTATTCGAAGTTCAGCTTGTCGAAGTGCATGGTGAAGGTCTTCGAGTCCGTCACGTCGATCTTGTAGAGGCTGCGGTAGAGCTCCATGTTGCCGACGCCGGTCCGCGGGTGGCGGCCGATCTCCCAGGTGAACAGCACGTCCTGGGTGGTGACCGGCGTGCCGTCGCCCCAGGTGGCGTCGCCGCGGGGCGTGTAGGTGACGGCTAGGCCCTGCTGGCCGTCGGGTGTCGTCTCCGGCACCGCCAGGCCGTTGGCGATGGTCGGCAGCCTCAC
>JACPJY010000178.1 GCA_016187325.1 Rhodospirillales bacterium
GACGACGAGGCGGTCTACGCCGAGGGCTTGGCGGAAGGCAAGGACACCGGCGACACCGACGGCGGCAAGCACTAGCAGGGACGCCGGTTCCCCGTCAGTGGCCCTTTTTCTGGTAGGTTCCGACCAGCTCGGCTCGCGCCAGCACGTGTCCCTTGATCGCGCGTTCGAGTTCGGCCTTGCCGAGCGTCCCGAGATCGGCGAGCACCGCGTCGAGGGCGTAAAGCTTATGAAAGTACCGGTGCCGGCCGATGGGCGGGCAGGGTCCGCCGTAGCCGGCGCGCTTCCAGTCGTTCCTGCCCTCCCTGGTGCCGGAGGGCAGGGCGGCCGGCTTCACGCCCTCGGGCAGCGCGGCCGCCGTCGCCGGCAGGTTGTACAGCACCCAATGGACCCACGTCATCCGCGGCGCCTTCGGATCGGGGGCGTCGGGATCGTCGACGATGAGCGCGAACGTCTTCGTTCCCGCGGGCGCGCCCGACCAGGCGAGGGGCGGCGACACATCCTCGCCTTCGCAGGTGTGGCGCCTCGGGATCTCCTGTCCGTCCGTGAAGGCGGAAGACTTCATGATCAGCGGCATGTTGTCACTCCCCTGTCTTCAACGCCACCAGGAACGCCGATTGCGGGATCTCGACGTTGCCGAACTGGCGCATCCGCTTCTTGCCCTTCTTCTGCTTCTCCAGGAGTTTCCGTTTGCGCGTCACGTCGCCGCCGTAGCACTTGGCGGTGACGTCCTTGCGCAGGGCGCCGACGGTGGTGCGGGCGATGATGCGGCCGCCGATCGCGGCCTGGATAGCGATCTTGAACAACTGGCGCGGGATCAAATCCTTCAGCTTCTCGCAGATGACGCGGCCGCGGGATTCGGCGTGGCTGCGGTGGACGATGAAGGCGAGCGCGTCCACCGGCTCGGAATTGACCAGGATCGAGACATTGACCAGGTCGCTCTCCTCATAGCCGGCGAGCTCGTAGTCGAAGCTCGCGTAGCCGCGCGACACCGACTTCAGCCGGTCGTAGAAGTCGAACACCACCTCGTTCAAGGGCAGCCGGTAGCGGGCCATGGCGCGGCCGCCGACGTAGGTGAGCTCGATCTGCCGGCCGCGCCGCTCGGTGCAGAGGGCCAAGACTGCTCCCAGGAATTCGTCCGGCACGATGATGGTGGCGTTGATCCACGGTTCCTCGATCGACGCGATCTTCACCGGGTCGGGCATGTCGACGGGATTGTGCAGCTCCTTGACGCCGCCGTCGGTGGTGCGCACCCGGTAGACGACGCTCGGCGCGGTGGTCACCAAGTCGAGATCGAACTCGCGCTCGAGGCGCTGCTGGATGATCTCCAGGTGCAGCAACCCCAAGAACCCGCAACGGAAGCCGAGGCCGAGCGCCGCCGACGACTCCGGCTCGTAGTGGAACGACGCGTCGTTGAGATGCAGCTTGGCCAAGCTGTCGCGCAGATCCTCGAAGGCGCCGGCGTCGACTGGGAACAGCCCGCACCACACCACCGGCACCGACGGCTTGAAGCCGGGCAGCGGCACCGCGGCGGCGCGGCGGTCCTCGGTGATGGTGTCGCCGACGTCGGTGTCGGCGACGGTCTTGATGGCCGCCGTGATGAAGCCGATCTCGCCCGACCCCAGCGCGTCGGTCTGTTGCGGCTTCGGCGTGAAGTAGCCGACCTGTTCGACCTGATGGGTGGCGCCGGTCGCCATCATGCGGATCTTCATGCCCCGCTTGACGATGCCGTCCTTGACGCGGACCAGGATCATCACCCCCAGATACGAGTCGTACCAGGAATCCACCAGCAGCGCCTTCAACGGCGCATGAACATCGCCCGTGGGCGGCGGCAGGCGCTTGACCAGCGCCTCCAGCACCCGGTCGACGCCCTGGCCGGTCTTGGCCGATATCTCGATCGCGCCCGAGACGTCGAGGCCGACGACCTCGGCGATCTGCTCGCGGGCACGCCCCGGCTCCGCCGCCGGCAGGTCGATCTTGTTCAGCACTGGCACGATCTCGTGGCCGGCTTCGACGGCGAGATAGGCGTTGGCCAGCGTCTGCGCCTCGACGCCTTGGGTGGCGTCGACCAGCAGGATCGAGCCCTCGCAGGCGGCGAGCGAGCGGCTGACCTCGTAGGTGAAGTCGACGTGACCGGGAGTGTCCATCAGGTTGAGCTGATAGGTCTGGCCGTCCTTGGCCTTGTAGGCGAGGCGCACCGTCTGCGCCTTGATGGTGATGCCGCGCTCGCGCTCGATCTCCATGGTGTCGAGCACCTGCTCCTTCATCTCGCGCTCGGGCAGCCCACCGCACATCTGGATCAGGCGGTCGGCGAGAGTCGACTTGCCGTGGTCGATGTGGGCGACGATGGCGAAGTTGCGGATGCGCGAAAGGTCCTCGGTCATGGCGGCGCTTCTATCACCCAAGCGCCCGGCGCTCAATGCCCGGCGACGGGCCCCCGGCAACGCCTACGGCCGGAACGCCGGTACTCCGGCGATCCACGGGTGCGCGAAGATGAACGCCGCATAGAGAGTGGCGCCGAGCAGAAGCCGCCAGGCGCCGATCTCGGCCACTGTCCGCGCGAGGCCGGCGCCAGCGCGGCCTTGGGCGAGCGCCGCGAACGGCAGGTTCGAGGTGCGGTCCTTGAGCCGCCGCCATGCCTCGCCGCCCGTCTCGGCCCGGCGGCGGTCGATCAGCCCCGCGCCGGCGAAGGCGAGGAATCCGATCGCCAGGAACAGGATCAACGATGTCGCGTCGTCGTTGGCGATGATGTGCGCGATCGCCCACAGGCCCACACCCCACATCACCGGATGGCGGCTGACACGTGTGATGCCGTAAGGCTGCTCGCCGGCGAAGCGGTCGAGCACGACGGCGGTTGGGTTGCGTTGCGTGTAGCCGCAGACGAACAGCAATACCGCCGGCAGCATGACGCTCAACGCCAGGTGCCGAAGCCCCGTCGGCGCCGTCCACAACGGCATCTCCGGCGCCGCCGCGTAGGCGGCGACCATCCAGACGAACAGCGCGATCGACAGCGCCGAATAGAGAGCCAGGTAGCCGTACTCGCCGAGCGCTGCCGTCAGTCGTTGCCGCACCGCCGGGACCGGCAGCGCCAGGTGGCTCGCGACGAAGGCGAAGGCGGCGACGGCGAGGGCGGCGAGGCTCCCGGTCATGGCGGTCATTTCTTTTTCTCCTTCGGCCGCGGACTCAACTTTTCGCCGGTGTCCTTGAAAGCCTGTTTGAAGCGGTCGCGGGCCGCCGCCGCCTCGTTGCGGCACCGCTCCAGGAACGCCGGGCCGCCTTTAGCCGCCCAATCGGCGTCGGCCTCGGTCCAGCCGAGGTTGAGTTCGCTATAACGTGCTTCCGCGTCGTCCTCGATGCCGAGCCGTTGCTCGATCTTGCTGGCGCGGATCTGGTAGCCGGTCTCGACCTCGTCGTCGGCGAGGCCGCAGGCGACGACGAGGCCGTAGTCGAAATGCAGATGGCGCAATAGCGACCGCTCGGCGTGGGCCTCATCGGCGGCGGGCGGCAATTCGGCGGCGCCGGCGGTGGTGGCGAACGCGGCGGCGATCAGCGCCGGCGCCAGGACCAGGGCAAGGATGCCGCGCCGAAGGCGCATGACGGGTGGCCCTAGAAGCCGGCGGTCGGCTGGCCGCGACGGCGGGCGCGCTCGCCGAGCCGCGCCCTGAGCCCCGTCAGGTACTCGTCGCGGTCGAACTTTCGCCCGCATACCATGCAGCTGACCGGGCCGAATGGCTCGGCCTCCGGATCGAAGCCGCCGGGAGTCACGTTCTGGGCCTCGCCGCAGTGCGGGCACGGCACCGGCATGATTTCGAGCGCCACCCTCCACCTCGCTTTCGGGGACACCTTATAACATGTAGGCGACGGTGGGGCGGCTGCCAACAGCCGAAAACCTCACCTAAATGTTGGATTTTTAACCACTGATGGTCAGTGCCGCTTATGTATTGCTAACAATCAACGTTATATCGCTAGTTTTCTGTCAACAAGGCCGCTTGCTCCAATCTCCAATAAATAACTTGGGCCAATGAAGTGTGCGAAAATCGGAAGTATGTTTGCAAACCGCTAAAATCTCCCAAAACCTCTCGTAGATATTCTACGCTCGCGCGTATACTGCGCATAGCAGTTCGCATACAAATTTTATGTTTGAGAACGAGGTGGGTGGTGCCGGCGATGACCTAGATCGCCGGGTCCGGCAGGCCGCGCTGGCGGCGCGCCGCGATCACTGTGTTGCGCATCAGGCAGGCGATGGTCATCGGCCCGACGCCGCCGGGGACCGGGGTGATGTGGCCGGCGACTTTCCGCGCCACCTCGAAGTCGACGTCGCCGACGATGCGGGTCTTGCCCTTGCCCTTGTCGGGGGCCGAGACGCGATTGATGCCGACGTCGAGCACGCAGGCGCCTGGCTTGATCCAGACGCCCTTGACCAGGCGCGCATGGCCGACGGCGGCGACCAGGACGTCGGCCTCGCGGCAGCGCTCGGCCAAATCCCGGGTCTTCGAATGGGCGATGGTGACGGTGGCGTTCTCGCGCAACAGCAGCGCCGCCATCGGCTTGCCGACGATGTTGGAGCGCCCGATCACCAGCGCCCGCAGCCCCGCCAGGCCATTGAGGGTCGCCTTCAGCATCGCCATGCAGCCGTAGGGCGTGCATGGCACCATACCCGGCGCCCCCGACCACAAACGGCCGACGTTGATCGGGTGGAAGCCGTCGACGTCCTTGGCCGGATCGACGGCCGCCAGCACCTTGGGCGTCGCGATCGGCGCCGGCAACGGCAGTTGAATCAAGATACCGTTGATCGTGTCGTCGGCATTCAGCCGCTGGATCAGCGTCAGGAGATCCCGCTCCGGGGTCTCCCTCGGTAGCAGGTGCTCCAGCGTGGCCATGCCGGCCTCCTCCGCCTGGCGGCCCTTGGCGCGGACGTAGATGTGACTCGCCTCGTCGTCGCCGACCAGCACGATGGCGAGCGTCGGCGTCAGCGCGTGGGCGGACTTCAGCGCCGCTACCTCGGCGGCGACGCCCCTGCGGACTTCGGCGGCAAATTTCCGGCCGTCGATGATCTTGGCCTCGCTCATCGGTTGCCTGCGATCCCTTTCATCAGGGTTCCCATCAACGACGCCGGTGCACCCTCTATCCTCAATATCTTGTTGCGGTCGGTGGCGCCGCGCGCCACCGCGATCGCGCCCTTCGGCAGCCGCCACGTCTTCGCCAACAGCCCGATCAGCGCCGCGTTGGCCTTGCCCCTCTCCGGCGCCTCGGTGACCGCCACCTTCAGCACGCCACCGCCGTCGGCGCCGGCGACGACCGGGCCGACGCGCGACCGGCCCGCCTTCGGCGTCAAGCGCACCACCACCAGCACGCCGCCGGCGACGGCGCGGAACGGGTTGAGTGGCTCAGCCAAGTTTGTGGGCGAGCTGGATCAGCACGTCCTGCAGGAAATACAGGATCAGGATCAGCACCAGCGGCGACACGTCGATATTGCCGAGGTGCGGTAGCACGCGGCGGATCGGCGCCTGCGCCGGCTCGGTGATGCGGTGGATGAAATCGCCGACCATGTAGACGAAGCGGTTGGAGGTGTTGACGACGTTGAAGGCGACCAGCCAGCTCAGGATGACGCCGATGATGACGGCCCACATGTAGAGCTCGATCACCGTCACCAGGATCCGCACGATCGGCCCGAATATCACGTCCATTGATCCGCCCCCATCGGCCCACCGCCCCCGGCGCGCCTCTCCCCGGCCAGCAACGCGCGACGAATCGGCCTCGAAATCCGGGGGCCAGCCTAACGGCCGCGGCGATCGTTCGCAAGGCTGCGGGCCGGCCGCGCGGTGGCGATCCAGGCGCCGACGCCGAGGCCGGCGCCCAAAACGGCATCGCCAGGCGCGAACCTTGACAGCGAAGCGCGTGGGGCGACAATATCCGCGCGCATTCGGCCGGCGCCAACACCGGCCGGCGCTTCACGTGTGTGACCATCTC
>JACPJY010000204.1 GCA_016187325.1 Rhodospirillales bacterium
CCCATCCGCACACGGCCGTGGCCTGCGGCGGTGCCGGGCAGGAAATTCATGGTGCCGACGAAGTCAGCGACGAAGGGGCTGGCGGGCCGCCGGTAGATTTCCTCCGGCGTGCCGATCTGCTCGATGACGCCCTGGTTCATGACTACGATGCGGTCGGCCATGGTCAGCGCCTCTTCCTGGTCGTGAGTGACCATGATGGTGGTGACGCCGAGTCGACGCTGAAGATCCTTGACCTCCTGGCGCAGCCGCACCCGCACCTTGGCGTCAAGCGCGCTTAACGGCTCGTCCAGCAGCAGCAGGCCGGGGCTGGTGGCGAGCGCCCTGGCCAGCGCGACGCGCTGCTGCTGGCCGCCGGAAAGCTGCGCCGGGTACTTGTCGCCCTGCTCGGGCATGCCGACCAATTGCAGCAGCTCGTTGACCCGCGCCGCGACCCGGGCTTTCGGCGTCTTGCGGTTCTCGAGCCCATAGGCGACGTTCTTGTTGACCGTCAGATTGGGAAACAGCGCATAGGATTGGAAGACGATGCCGAAGTCGCGCCCGGACGGCGGCAGCGCCGAGATGTCGCGTCCCGCCTGGGCGACGGTGCCCGCGGTCTGGATGTCGAGGCCGGCGATGGCGCGCAACAGCGTCGTCTTGCCGCAGCCGGACGGCCCGAGAAAGCAAACGAACTCGCCCTCGAAGACGTCGAGCGAAACGTCACGGAGGGCGACGAAATCGCCGAATTTCTTGATCAGGCCGCGAATCTCGAGATAGGGCCGGTGCGCGGCCGCGGTTTCGGTGTTGCTCACCGCCATGATTGCCTGCCCCCTCGGCGCAACGTCCCGCGCCGCGAACCCCGGCCGCCCAGGGTGTGCGGGCGGCCGCGGATTTCACGGCGTTGGCGCGAGCCCGTCAAGCGAGGCCCGGCGCCGCTTACTTCTTCTTCGGGTCGGACTTGGCGTCGTACCGCTTCGCCCATTCGTTGAGGATGCGGATACGGTTGTCCGCCGCCCAGCCGAAGTCGTTCTTGACGAACTGCTTGTCGATGCCGCGCAGCGCCTCGGTCGGGTTGGGGACGCCGGGCATGGCGACCGCCTCGTATCCCGGCGCGTAGAGCGTCATCGCCGCCTTGCTGACCGACCAGTCGGCGACTTTCTTTGCAAGAGCGAGCTTCTTGGTATTGCGGACGATGCCAAAGGCTTCGACTTCCCAGCCCAGGCCCTCGGACGGCAGCACCAGCTGCAGCGGCGCGCCTTCCTCCATCGACTTCACCACCCGGTAGGCGAACGACACGCCGATCGGCGTTTCGCCGGCGGCCGCGAGCTTGCACGGCGCCGAGCCAGAGTGGGTGTAGCGCGAGATGTTCTGGTGCAAGGCGTCCATGTACTTCCAGCCCTTGTCCTCGCCCCACATCTGCAACCAGCTTGAGACGTCGAGGAAGCCGGTACCCGAGGAGTTTGGGTTCGGCATGATCACGCTGCCCTTGTAGACCGGCTTGGTGAGGTCCTGCCAGGAAGCCGGCATGGGCAGGTTCTTCTTCTTGCCCTCGACCCTGTTGTAGCAGACGGCGGCGCCGTAGGTGCGTTGGCCGACCCACAGCGGCGGGCTGTTCTTGGTGTCGTAGTAGCGCTTGTCGAGCTTATCCAGCCCCTTCGGCGCATAGCCCTGGAAATATCCCTGGTTGGCGAGCAGCACCAGGCTGGTCGCAGCCTGGCCCCACACCATGTCGGCGCGCGGGTTGTCCTTCTCGGCCAACAGCTTCGAGGTGATGATGCCGGTCGAATCGCGCACCCACTTGATTTCGACCTCGGGCACCGCCTTCTCGATCGCGGACTTGAACTTGGCGAGCTCGTCGGCCTCGACGGCGGTGTAGACCAGAAGGTCGGTCTTGGCCATGGCGCCGGCACCGAAGCCGAGCACCATCAGGCCGCCGGCAACGACCGCGGCCAGCCGTTTAAAGTGATTCGTCAGCATGAATGAAATCTCCATCTCCCTAGTTGGCGGGCACCGGCCCGCATGTTGTCCCGTCGGCCACCGGCCGTTGACGCGGTCGGCCGATGGGATTGCCTCGTTCGCCTTCGGTGTTGGCCGACGGAAACGACCCGGCGCTGAAGGCATTGTTCCATACCGGCGGCAATTATTCCACAGCTATCCCCGGCGTCCGCCGCGTCTCCAAACCATCGCCGAAATGCCGCCGAAACATCATGGTTCCTCGTCCGCGATCGCCACCTCGACGATGTCGAGCGCCCGGTCCATCTGATCGTCGGTGACGATCAACGGCGGCGTCAGAGTCAGCACGTTGCCCATGGTGGTCTTGAAGCTGAGGCCTTGCTCGAGCGCCCGGTACAGGATGCGGTCGGCGGCCTGGACGGCGGGCGCCTTGGTTTCCCGGTCCTCGACCAGCTCGACGCCGATCACCAGGCCGAGCCCGCAGACGTTGCCGATCAGCGGATAGCTGGCCTTCATCTCCTGTAGGCGCCCCAGCGCGCGGCCGCCGACGCGGGCGGCGTTGTCGGCGAGCCCCTCGTCCTCGATGATCTCGATGGTGGTGAGTGCGGCCTGCGCCGAGACCGGGTTCTTCTCGTGGGTATAGTGGCCGAGCGCGCGTTCGGCGGTGACGTCGAGCTCGGGCTTGGCGATCATCGCCGAGATTGGCATCACGCCGCCGCCGAGCGCTTTGCCGAGCACCAGGATGTCCGGCACCACATCGAAATGCTCGCACACGAACATGCGACCGGTCTTGCCGAGGCCGGTCGGAATCTCGTCGAAGATCAGCAACGCGCCAACCTCGTCGCAAGCCTGGCGCACGGTCTGCCAGAACCCGGGCGGCGGCACGTAGGGAACGGCGCGCACCGGCTCGGCGATCACCGCGGCGACATCCTTCTCCTTTTGCAGCACGTAGCGCACCATCTCGGCGCAGGCGAGATGGCAGGCATCGAGATCGGGACGGCCGTCGATGTCCTTATAGCCGTAGGGGCAGCGATAGCACGCGAATGGGGCCACGTGCTCGGTGCCCGGCAACAGCGGCCCCATGTCGCCGCGGAACAGGGATTCGCCGCCGACGCTCATGCCGCCGAAGCCGGCACCGTGGAACGAATCCCAGAACGAAACGGTCTTGAAGCGGCCGGTCGCGGCGCGCGCCAGCTTCAGCGCCATGTCGACGGCGTCCGAGCCGCCGGTGGCGAACAGCACCTTGCTCAGTCGGCCGGGCGTGATCCCGGCCAGCTTGCGGGCGAGCGCGACCGCCGGCTCGCTGGTGAAACGGCGGGGCGTATATGGCAGCTCGTCGATCTGCTTCTTGACCGCGGCGACCAGGCGCGGATGGCCGTAGCCGATATGATGGACGTTGTTGCCGTGGAAATCCATGTAGCGGCGGCCGGCGGTGTCCTCGATCCAGATGCCCTCGGCTTTGGCGATGGCGGCCAGGCACGGCGTCGACAACGATTGGTGGAAGAAAAACTCGGCGTCGCCTTCGACCATTTCATGGCCGGGATCGCGGGCGACCCGTTCCGTCCATTGCCGTCGGTGCGGGCTCAGGTTGCTGTCGCCCTCGTCGGGATGGCTGCCGGGATGACGCGGCGGCGCGGCGGCGGGACGGGATGGAAACGGCGGACGGGCGGACATCGTCGGCGTCGCGGGATACCTGAGCGGAAAATACGGACACTCGAAGAATCGCACAAAAAACAACATTTTTCCACAGAAATACACATCGCCACGCCGCAACTATCGGGTTGCCGCGATTTCTTGACGCCCGCTTAGGCGTTCGGCAGTGTACTGAGACGCCCGGGGACGGCCTGGGGGTGATCGGGGCCGCCGGGCGGGGAGGGGACGGCCATGCTCGCCGAACAGAGACGCGACCAGATCCTGACCATCCTCGGCGAAAAAGGATCGGTTTCGGTCAACGAGCTCTATCGCCGCCTCAAGGTGTCGCGCGAGACCATCCGCCGCGACATCACGCGGCTGGCGGCCGACAACCGGCTACGCAAGACCCACGGCGGCGCGCTGTCCATCGACCAGGTGGAGCCGGCGTTCGCCGAGCGGATGAGCGTCAACATCGACGGCAAGCGCGCCATCGGCCGGGCGGCCGCCGACTTGGTACCGGACGGCGCGTCGCTGATCATCGATTCCGGCACCACGACGCTGTGCGTCGCGGAAGCCTTGGCGCCGCGCCGCGGGCTCACCGTCTACACCAACGACATCCACGTTGCCGGCCGGCTGGCCGGTCGCAACAACAACCGGGTGCTGCTGTTGGGCGGCGAGGTGCAGGGCGGCGAGGGCGCGACTTTGGGTCGTGATGCCACCCAGATGCTCGCCAACTACTACGCCGATTTCGCGTTCGTCGGCGCCAGCGCGCTGAGTACGGACCCGTGGCTGATGGACTATTCGCGCGAGGGGGCGGAACTCCGCGCCGAGATGCTGGCGCAGGCGCGCACCGCGGTGCTGCTCGCCGACCACACCAAGTTCAACCGCACCGCGCCGGTGCGCGTCGCCAACCTCGACCAGGTCAATTACGTGATCACCGACCTGAAACCGGAAGGCGCAATGGCCAAAGGCTTGGCCAAACTCTCGGCCGAGCTCCTGGTGGCGGGAAACAAGAAACGCTGAAGCGGGCTCAGGGTTCCTTGTCCGTCGGCGGCTTAGGTTCCAGCAGGCCTGCTTTCGCGAGTACCGGATACGCGACGGCGACGATGTGCGAGTGGATGCGCTTGAGGTCGCGCAGCACGTCCATGTGCAGTGCGCTGGTCTCGATGCTCTCGCGCCGGCCCTCGCGCAGGCGGGCGAGGTGGCGG
>JACPJY010000205.1 GCA_016187325.1 Rhodospirillales bacterium
AGCCGCCGACCATCACCTTCACCATCCGGCCGGCGCGCTTCTCGGCCGAGGCTTCGATGGCGCTAGGGCGGCCCATGGCGACGCCCTGCTCGATCGGCCAGGTGAATGTCCCGTCGCGGTCGGGCGTTCGCTCGGCCAGGCAGGCGGCGAGCGTCGCGGCGCCGGACCCGGTGGCGGGGTCCTCCTCAATTCCGAGGGCCGGGGCCAACATACGGACATAAAGGCGGCCGGACGGCCGAAGCTCGCCCGCAAAAAAATACAAATTCGGCGCCCACGCCGTGGCGAAATTCCTCGACCAAACGGCGCGGTCGAGGGCGGCGTGATCGACGGCTTTCTTGTCCGCCAGGTGAATGAAGCAGAAAGGCGGGCCGATGCCGGCGAACCACGCCTCCAGCACCGCCTTTTCCGGCAGCGAAAGAACCGCGGCGGCGGCCTTGCGGTCGGCCACGGCGGACGGACGCTCGACCGCCTGGGTCAGGCTGAAGCGGCAATGAACGCCGGCCCTTCCGGGGCGGATTTCGACCGCCACCGGCCCGATACCTTCTTCCAGGGTTATCGTCGTCGCGGCCGCCGTCTCGACGAGGCCGAGATGGGCGAGCACGGCGGCGGTGCCGACGGTCGGATGGCCGGCGAACGGCAGCTCGGTCTTCGGCGTGAAGATGCGCACCCGCCGGGCGTGACGCGGATCGGCGGGCGGCAAGACGAAAGTGGTTTCGGCGAAATTGAACTCGCGGGCGAGCGCCTGCATGGCGCGATCGGAGAGGCCCCTGGCGTCGGGCAGAACGGCGAGCTGGTTGCCGCCGAAGGCGCGTTCGGTGAACACATCGGCGATGACGAAGCGATAAGACATGGTGACGCTCTCCATGCGGGGGCGTTTGTCGCGCCGTCACACTAGCACGGCGGCTGCAGGATCGCGATCCCCGGTCCGGGTGCAACGATTGGCCAAGCCGATCGGGCGGCCGGGAGCGTCAGGCGCGCAGGTTGAAGTCGCCGGCCTCGATCTGGGAGAGGTCGGCGCCGGCACCGGGGGAACCACGGAGGCGGAGGCGACGTCCGCGTCGATCATGCGGCCTTGAAGAAATCCGCGACCTCCGATTGGAACAGGCGATGGCCGCGCTGCAGGTGCATCATGTGGCCCGCCTCCGGTACCACGACGTATTTCTTACGGGGATTGGGCAGCTGCCGGAAGAACGACAGCAGGCCGTCGAGGTCAGCGACGTCATCGTACTCGCCGTGAATCACCATCGTCGGAACGGGCATCAGCCTGGCGTTAATCATCGGCATCAACGTCACCAGGTCGAGCTGGGGCCCGGTCGAGGTCCGGGGCTCGGCGCGGAGTGCGGCGTGGGCGTAGACGTCGACCACTTCTGGTTCGTTGGCAGCGGCCGGCGTCATCGAATAGAAGCGCGCCTTCCAAACCGCCTCGGGAACGTTGACGTAGGGGGTCTTGCGGAAGAATTCGAGCCTCGGCCGGCGCCGGACGATATCCGGGCTTTCCGGATGCATCTGGGCGTAGCTGATGTATTTCGCCACCTTGTCGGGGTGTGCCATCACGAACATGCCGCCGTACTGCGTGCCCCACGACCAGCCGAGCAGGTTCACCTTGTCCACGCCCCTCGATGTCATGACGTGGTCGACCGCGGCATTTAGGTCTTCGCTGGCCTGCTGAGTCGTGACGTGAACGTCGGGGTGGGTCGAGCGGCCGAAGCCGCGGATGTCCGGCGCAAAGACGTCGAATCCTTCCGCCACCAGGGCGTCCATCAGGCTGTACGAGGGTTTTCCCGGAACCTCAAGGTCGAAGCTCTCCCTGCCGGCCGTCGCCGATCCGTGGGCAAGGATGACGACCGGCTTGCCGGTGGGACTGCCGACGTGCTTCTCCCACATGTAGAGCTCGATCCGATCGTGCTCTATCCGATGCTCGGTGCCGACGATGTCGCGATCTGGCGTCGCCATGGAAAAATCTCCTCTTCACCCGCAGCAGCCGGACTCGGACGGCGGGGCCGGCGATTCGGTCCCTTGCGCCAACAACCGTTCCGCGGCCTCTAGGATCAGGCGGGCCGGCGTCTCCTTGACCTTGCGGGCCACCGCCACGGCCATTCGCAGTTCGGCATCCGTCAACCCAATGGCGCGGGCCTGCCGCACGTGGGTGCGCAGGCAAGGCTCGCAGCCGGCCGCAACGGCGGCGCCGATGGCAATCAGTTCCGCCTGGATTTCCGAAAGGTTCCCGTTCATCGTTTTTACTCCTTTTTCCGCAATCGTCGATTTGGGCGCGGCCGTCCGCCGTCTGAGACCGGCGGCTCGCCGGGCTCGCATCTGAGGATGCCGCGGTCGTCCTGGTAGAGATCGCACCCCTCGCGCAGCATCTCGCGAAGCTTCTTGCGCCCCCGATGGGTGCGAACCTTCACGGTGGCGAGCGAACAGCCTATGATTTCGGCGACATCCTTCTCCGGCAAATCTTCCAGGTCCCGCAACATCAGGCACGCCCTTAAGGCCTCGGGAAGCCGTTCTATGTAGCCGCGAATGCAGGCGGCCATCTCGTGCTGCTCGAGGCGGCTCTCGGCCGACGGTTCGTCGCCCGTAAAGTGTTTGTTGTCGTCCCGGTCGTTGAGAGAGTCCTCGTTCAGGGATTCGGTACGTCGGCTCTCGTGCGCTCTCCGGCTACGCAGGTGGTCGAGGGCGAGGTTCGATGCGACGCGAAATATCCAGTTGGTGAGCGCCTCGGGACTTCGCAGATTCTCCAAGTTGCCGTGGACGCGAATGAAGGTTTCCTGGCTCAAGTCCTGGGCCAAGATCGGATCGCCAAGAAGGCCCGTCAGGTAACGGGCGATGCGCTCCTGATAGCGCGAAACGATCTGATCGAAATCGGGTACGTCGCTCACGGTCTGGTCCTCCATCCCCTAAAGACGAAAGACCGTGACAAAAGGTTACCACGACCTGGCGGATGTCGTGTACAGGGTCAGCGGGCCAAGCGTGTCAGCCCTTTTCCCCGACCTCACGCCCTGAGGTTGAAATCCCCGGCCTCGATCTGGGAGAGATTCGCGTTCTCGACGTCGGCGATCTGGTAGGAATTCGACTCCGTCATGGCGCTGGCGTCGGTGGTGTAATAGACGGCGACGCCGTCCGCGCCGGCTCCATCGCCGAACACCACGATCGCCGGGCCGGCGGCGCCGCCGGAAGCGTCGAGCGGCGCGCCCGAAAGCGTCGCCGCCGCGTGCTCGAAATAGTCCGCCCCGTCGATGAGCGTGCCGGCGGCCCCGAGGTCGAAGTCGGCATCCGAAAGCCCGAAGCTGTCGCCTTCGGCAGCCGAGAAATCCGTGGCCACTTCGGTGCCGAGCGATTGTGCGTGCGCGAGCGCGTCCGAGCCGGTGCCACCCTCGAAGCGGAACTCATCGGCGCCAGCGCCGCCCGTCAGTACGTCGACGCCCTGGCCGCCGATCAGCACATCATCGCCGGCATAGCCGAAGATGTTGTCGTTGCCGGCCTCGCCGTAGAGCGTGTCGGTGCCGCCGCCGCCGTGGATGACGTCGTTGCCGTCGCCGCCGTGGATGACATCGTCGCCGGCCGTGCTCGAGCCGAGCGAGAACGGGAACTGGCCCGAGAGTCCCGCCTCGTCGGTGACGTCGCCGTCAATGACGTCGTTTCCCGGCCCGCCCCAAATCGAGTCGGCGCCGGCACCGCCCGAGATCAAGTCATCACCGCCGTCGCCGAACGTTGGGTCGGTCAGCGGGTCGCCGGCGTCGTGGACGCCGGAGACGAAGTTGGTGGGAACGTCGCCGTAGATGAAGTCGTCGCCCTCAAGGCCGCCGATGGCGTCGTTGCCGTCGGTGCCGACCAGAAAATCGGCGCCGGCCGTGCCCTGGACCGGATTGCGCGCCGCCGCCTCGGGGATCAGGATCAGGTCATCGCGCTCGCGCGGCCGGAAGCCCGACCCCGGCGCCGAGATCACGCTCGGATCGAACAGGAACCGGAACGATGGCGCGGCGAGCGTGTCGGTGCCCGTGCTGCCCAGCAACAGCGCTTGGCCGGTGACGGCGATGAACCCCTGGCCGACGGCGGCGACGGTGAACGCCGGCGGCGCGGTCGGATCGAGCGGCCGCTGTTCCGCCTCGGCCGCCGCCTCGCCAACTTCCGCTTCGGGCGGCGTCGGCCCACGGATCAGCCCGAAATCGCCCGGCGCCAGCGGCAGGGTCGCCACCCGGGCGAGGCCGCCGAAGGCGCGCGGGTCCACCTCCTCGGCCGCCGCGATGGCAAGCTGCAGCGCTTCCTGCGGGTCGAGGCCGGCGGCGATCGCCTGGTCGAAGGCGGCGAGCGCCGCCGCTTCGCCGGTGACCAAGCTGTCGACGGCGGCATAGGCGAGGTCGTAGGCCGCATCCTCGAAGGCGATCTCGGCCTCGGCGCGGACCAGGTCCTCGACCTCCAACGACTGCAGCCCCCGCCCCTGGCGAAGAATGCCGGCAACCAGGGTGTCGGCGGAGGTGGCGCGCGGATGCCACTGCGCCGCGAAAATCGCGTCGGCGATGGCGAGCTCGGCGGCCCGTTCGGCGAAGGCGGCCTCGGCCTCGACGGCGACCGGATCCTCGGCGGCGAATCTCGCCTCGATGTCGCCGACGCGCGCCGCGATCTCGTCGAGGGTTTTGAGCTCTTCCGGCGTCAGTGGCGCGGCGGCGGGAGCGGCGGCGACACGGGCGGCGCGGACGGCGTCGGCGGTCGCCACCTCGGCGGCGGTCTCGGCGAACTTGGCGTCGGCGGCGAGCGCGACCGGATCCTCGATCGCGGCAAAGCGGTCGTCGGCACTTGTCGCTTTCTCGGCGACGGTGTCGAGCCGTTTCAGTTCGGTCGGCGTCGGCTCGCCGCTTTCGGTTTCGCGTTTGGCCCGCCAGCCGGCGTCGGCAAGCGCCTCGCGGGTGGCCAGATTGGCCGCCGCCTCCGCGAACCGCGCCGCGGCCTCGTCGGTCACCGGATCGTCGACGGCGGCGAAGCCGTCGCGGCCGGATTCCCGTGTGACGATTGCGTCGATGTTCTCGATTTCCTGCGGCGACGCCGGAATGTCGGCGACTTGGATGCGCGACTCTGCCGGCTTCACCGACCAGCCGGCCGCGGCGATGGCGTCGCTGAGCGCGGTGTCGGCCGCCGATTCGGCGAACCGCGCCGCGGCCTCGGCGGCGAGCGGATCGTCGATGACGGCGAAGTCCAGGCTTCCCCCCTCGCGCGATATCACCGAGTCCAGCGCCTTGACAGCTTCCGGCGGCAGCGGCTGGTCGGCCGGCATGCCGATGGTGCGTACCGTGGCCGCCGACCACTGGGCCGCCTCGATCGCCTGGCGGGTGGCGACCTCGGCGGCGGTGTGAGCGAACACCGCATCGGCGCTCAAGCCTACCGGGTCGTCGACGACGCCGAAGAAGGCGTTGCCTGCCTCTTGGGCGATCGCCGCGTCCAGCGCCTGGAGCTCGCCCGGCGTCGGCGGCGGGACCTTCTCAGGCGCCACCACGCCCGCCGACCAGCCGGCGGCGAAGATCGCCTCGCGGGCAGCATTCTCGGCGGCGACGCCTGCGAACACGGCGTCGGCCTCGATGGCGACCGGATCATCGATGCTGAGCTGTTCGGGAGTGAGCTCGGGCGCCGCCGGCTTATCCTGCGGCAGCGCCTTGATGATGGCGGTGACCCAGCCGCCGTCTTCGTCGTCGGGGAAAAGGAGATTGCCTGTTCTGCTCACGGTTCACCGACCGGCCGGTTACGGTTGACGGCGACTTGCCCCAAGGTCTTGTCGCCCGGCGTCGATTCTACAAGGTCCCGGATTGCGGCGCGAACCGCCAGCTGCGGCGGCGATTCAATAGTTTGAAATCGTTGGATTTGCGCGCATCAGCGCCGCCGCCCGACCGCGGCCCGACCCGGCCAAACGATGCGAATCGGCGCCGACCTCAAAGGCGCCGTCGATCCCGTTCGTTCAGTCCCTGGGGCGGCGGATCATGCCGCCCAGGTCGCGGCCGGCGAACACGTGGACGTGGAAATGCGGCACCTCCTGGTGGGCGTCGCGGCCGCAGTTGGAAAGGAAGCGGTAGCCGGTTTCGGCGGCACCGAGATCGCGGGCGACGCAGCCGGCACGTGCACCGGCGCCTGTGGGTTGATGTCCTTGAAAGCGAGCGCGGTCTTATCCTCGTAGACCTTGGCGCACGGGATCTCGCCGCGCAGGATTTTCGCGAACACGTTGTTGTTGTCGTAGGCCATCGTCCGGATCCCCATGGTCTTAAAGGTGGCTCTTGGTCGTCGTTCAGGAATTCCGTTTGATTTTCTCGCGCCGGGATTTCTTCTCCTCGATACCGGAGACGCCGAGGCGGCTCTCGAGCTCGGCGAATACGTCCTCGGGCCTGACCCCCTGCTCCGCCCATAGGACGAGGAGGTGATAGAGCAAATCCGCGCTCTCGCGCACCACCTTCTCCGGCGTCTGGTAAAGGGCGGCGACGATCACCTCGACAGCCTCCTCGCCGGTCTTCTTGGCGATCTTGCCCTTGCCCTTCTTGAAAAGCCTAGCGGTATGCGACACCTCCGGGTCGGCGCCGCGGCGGCTCTCGATCACCTTGTAGAGTTCTTCCAGGATCGCGCTTTTCGGTCTGTCGTTCATCTCATCGGCCTTTCGGGCTTAGGTATCGGATCGAACCTGACGGCGGCGCCCTTTTTCGCCATGTAGGCCTTGGCTTCGGCAATGGTATAGGTGCCGAAGTGAAAGATCGAGGCCGCCAGCACGGCGGACGCATGGCCTTCAACGACGCCTTCCACCAGGTGGTCGAGGGTGCCGACGCCGCCCGACGCGATCACCGGCACCGTGACCGCGTCGGCGACGGCGCGGGTGAGTGGCAGATCGAAGCCCTGCTTGGTGCCGTCCCGGTCCATGGAGGTCAGTAGGATCTCGCCGGCGCCGTTGCCGGCCATGCGCTTCGACCATGCGACCGCATCCAGCCCAGTGGCGTTGCGGCCGCCGTGGGTGAACACCTCGAACCTGCCGTTGGCGGAGCGCTTGGCGTCGACAGCGACAACAATGCACTGGCTGCCGAATTTCTCGGCCGCCTCGCGCACGAAGTCGGGCGTCTTCACCGCCGCCGTGTTGATCGACACCTTGTCGGCGCCGGCCAACAGCAGTTTTCGGATGTCGTCGGTGGTGCGCACGCCGCCGCCGACGGTCAGCGGCATGAAGCATTGCTCGGCGGTGCCTTTGACGACGTCGAGGAGCGTGTTGCGGTTCTGGTGACTGGCGGTGATGTCGAGGAAGCACAGCTCGTCGGCGCCGGCGCAGTCGTAGATGCGCGCCTGCTCGACCGGGTCGCCGGCGTCCACCAGATCGACGAAGTTGACGCCCTTGACGACGCGGCCGGCGTCGACGTCGAGACAGGGAATGATGCGGATCTTCAGCATCGCCCGTTCACGTCGCCAGCAGCCGCACGGCTGCTTCGAGATCGATGCGGCCGTCATAGAGGGCGCGGCCGCTGATGACGCCTTCGAGCAGGCCGTCGCCGGCTTTCTTCAGCGCCTCCAAATCCGCCATCGACGAGACGCCGCCGGACGCGATCACCGGCACCTTGGTCGATCGGGCAAGCGCCACCGTCGCCTCGACGTTGGGGCCCCGCATGGCGCCGTCGCGGGAGATGTCGGTGTAGATGATGGCGGCGGCGCCGGAATCCTCCATGTGGCCGGCAAGTTCCAGCGCCGTGATCAGCGACTGCTTGGTCCAGCCTTCGACGGCGACACGGCCGTCGCGGGCATCGATGCCGACGGCGACGCGCCCCGGGTGCCGCCGGCACGCCTCCTTGACCAGCGCCGGGTTCTTGACCGCGACGGTGCCGAGGATGACGCGCTCGACGTCGAGCTCGAGCCAGAAGTCGACGGTCGCCATGTCGCGGATGCCGCCGCCCACCTGCACCGGGATGTCGACGGCCTCGACGATGGCGGCGATCGCCGCCTCGTTGACCGGCTTGCCCTTGACGGCGCCGTCGAGGTCGATGACATGCAGCCACCCCGCACCGGCGGCGGCGAAGGTGCGCGCCTGGGCGGCCGGGTCGTCGTTGAACACGGTGACCTTTTCCATGTCGCCCTGGTAGAGGCGCACGCACTTGCCGTCCTTGACATCGATGGCGGGAAAGAAGATCACGGCCGCCACTCGAGGAAATTGGCGATCAGGCGCAGCCCCACCGCCTGGCTTTTCTCCGGGTGGAATTGGGTGCCGACCAGATTGTCGCGCGCCACCGCTGCCGTCTGCGGCCCGCCGTAGTCGACGCGCGCCACCACGGTCGACGGATCGGCAGCGCGGAAGCCGTAGGAATGGACGAAGTAGACGTGCGCGCCCTCCGGCACGCCGGCGAACACCGGGTGCCGGACGCCTTCGAATTGCAAGTCGTTCCAGCCCATGTGCGGGATCTTCAACGAGCGGTCGGCGGGCTCGAGCGCCGCCACTTCGCCCTTGATCCAGCCGAGGCCCTTGGTCGTCGTGTGCTCGAGGCCGACGTCGGCCATCAGCTGCATGCCGACGCAGATGCCGAGGAAGGGCTTGCCCTTTCCGATCACCTCTTCGGTGAGCGTCTCGACCATGCCCGGCAGCGCATCCAGCCCGCGCCGGCAGTCGGCAAATGCCCCGACGCCAGGCAGCACGATACGCTCGGCGCGCTTCACGTCCTCGGGCCTGCTGGTCACGGCGACCTTGCCGCCGCGGCCCGCATCGGCGATCGCGCGCTCGAACGCCTTGGCGGCGGAGCGCAGGTTGCCGGAGCCGTAATCGATGATGGCGACGCTCATGGCCCAGGGCTCATGTCGTGAGGTCGTGGGCGAGCGCCGGCTCGCCGTCGAGATAACGCCTGAGCGCCGAATCCGCGTCATCGGCGACGACGACGCCGGCGAACGCGAAGCCCTGGCGGGCGAGCTTGCGGCGGCGCAGATCGTTGGCGACGAACCCTACGATCAGGCCGAGACCCAGCGACAGCGCGATCTCGCTCACCGGGTCGGCGCCCAGCAATAGGACGACAATGCTCAAGACGACATGCGCGGCGGCGATGACGGCCGCCGCCAGCCACAGCCGGTGCGCGAGCGCCCACAGGAACGACAGCAGGAACGCCGGCCACGAGAATCCCTCCTTCACCAGGACCAGGTCGCGGTCGGGGTCAAGGCCGTGGCGTCGAAGGTGAACCGAATAAAGCCGCATGGATCGAAACCTGGATCAAACCGGTTTGGCCGGCGGTTTTTGGGCCCGGATCGGCGGAGCCCGGCGAACATGCGCCGACCGACAGTGCTACAGCGAGCCGCCGAGCACGCCCTTGGTGGACGGCACCGCGTCGGCCTTGCGGGAATCGATCTAGATTGCCTGACGCAGCGCCCGGGCAAGGCCTTTGTAGCACGACTCGATGATATGGTGGTTGTTCTCGCCGTAAACGTTCTCGACGTGCAGCGTGATGCCCGCGGCCTGCGCGAACGCCTGGAACCACTCCTTGAACAGCTCCGAGTCCATGTCGCCGAGCTTCGGCTTCGAGAA
>JACPJY010000230.1 GCA_016187325.1 Rhodospirillales bacterium
GCGCGGACCGACACGTTCATGCCGATGTAGCCGGCGGCGCCGGAGAGAATGGCGCCGATGAAATAGCCGATGGCGACCGTGGCGCCGAGGCGCAACCCCAACAACACGCCAATCACCGCGCCGACGACCGCGATGGTCTTGTATTGACGGTTGAGATAGGCGTTGGCCCCTTCCTGAACGGCGGCCGAAATCTCCTGCATGCGGGCGGTTCCTGCCGGCGCCGCCAGTACCGAGCGGACGGCGTAGGCGCCGTAAAGCAAAGCCAGAAAACCACAGGCGATCACCAACCAGTACACGTTCGACATGTTCGAATACCCTTTTGTGAATCCAGCCCCCCGACCGGAACTCGGGTTATCGAGTCCCGGGCGCGCGCCGTGTGGACGATCCGCAGTTTGGCAGGCGGACGACCGAAAACCGGCCGCGAAATTGGCCGCGAAAATGCCAGAACCGGCACCATAAAGCAACAGGCCACAACGTCTTGTCCGTCGCCGGCGGCAGCGGTTTTCGGGACGGCGGCCGACGCCCGCGACGGCGTCCCGCGGGCACGCTTAGCGGGCCGGCTGTTCGACGATGTCGCCGATGACGACGTTACGGATCAATCCCTTGCCCGCCACCTTATCCCCGATCAACTGCAGGCGCTGGCGGATGATCTCGGCGTCGACGCGCTCTTCCGCCTTCAGCAGGCGCGGCATGAACGAGTGCATGTCCTTGAGAAAGGCGTCGTTGATCACCGGCAACAGGTACTTGATCCTTTCCGCCCTCTTGTCGCCCTGGGTTTCCAGCTTGAGTTCGATCTGCACCAGGGCGGCAACCCGGTTTTCCTGGAAGATGGTGGTGATCAGCGGATCCATGTCGATGGTGATGATTTCCTCGATCTTTTGCGCCTTCGGCTGCTTTTCCTCCTTTTGCAACTCCTGGAATGGGCCGAGTTGCAGCCACTTCAGAATGCTGGCGGTGCCGCCGCCCAGCATCACCAAGACGGCAAAAATCATGACGATTTTTTTCATCGGCCGGCCGTTGTTCCGTTGATGGTCGCGTCGCCGCGGATGGTCGTGCCATTATCCCGGCTTCCGTCGGCAAAGAACAAGGGGGAGATGGGGACCGCCGCGGCGGCGCGATCAGAAATGGCGGTAACCGGTGCGGACGATGGGCAGCAAATGGCCGGCGCCGTCGCGCACGTCGACCAGATGCGCCCCGCCCTTGCCGTCTTTCCTCGCCTGCCGCATGCGGCCGATTTCCGTCAGCGGCAACCTGACCTGCCGGGCGAGTGCGGCGACCGCGTTGCGGTGCGACGGCCGCGCGGTAAACGCCAGCTCGTAGTCGTCGCCGCCGGTCAACGCCCGCTCGCGCAGGCGCGAATCAAGGGCGATGGCGGCGCGCGCCGCCGCCGACAGCGGCACCCTTTCGACGTCGATCTCGGCGGTGCATCGCGAAGTTTGCGCCACGTGGCCGAGGTCGGCGATCAGGCCGTCGGAAACGTCGATCGCCGCCGTCGCCAGCCCGACCAGGCCGAGACCGAGGCGCACCCGCGGCTGCGGCCGGCGATAGCGGCCGACCAGCGTCTTGGCGTGGCGCTTGCCGAGGCCGGCGATACCGTCCTGCATCACCTTCAGTCCGAGCGTCGCGTCGCCGATGGTGCCCGATATGTAGATGAGATCACCGGCCCGCGCGCCATTGCGCCGGAGCTCGTGGCCCTTGGCGACGCTGCCGAGGGCGGTCAGACAGACCGTCAACGGCCCGCCCGTCGCCACCGTGTCGCCGCCGATCAGGGTGACGTGGTGCGTCTTCTGCAAGCGTCCAAGCTCGTCGGCGAACGCTTTGATCCAACCGAGGTCGCAATTCTTGGGCAGCGCGATCGCCATCGTGTAGGCCTCGGGCGTTGCGCCCATCGCCGCCAGGTCGGAAAGGTTGACGCCGATCAGCCGCGCCGCGACGGACTGTGGGCTCTCGTCCTCGGGAAAGTGGACGCCGGCGACCAGCGCGTCGGTGGTGACGATCAACCGCCGTCCCGGCGCCACGGCGACCGTGGCCGCGTCGTCGGTGAGCCCGAACGCGCCGGGCGCCTTGGCTGCCAGCGGTGCGAAGAAGCGCCGGATCAGCTCGAACTCATCGGGCTGTTTCGCCCTGCCCTTCGACCTGCCCCGCGACTTACCCAAGTTCCATGCCTCCAAGTTCCAAGCCTTCGTCCCCGGCCTTGGCGGTGCCGGTCACAGCTCGCCGGCCCTGGGCTCGCGGGCCAGCCGGTCGAGCACGCCGTTGACCAGCGCCGCCTCTTTGCCCTCGAAGAATGCGTTCGCCGCCTCGACGTACTCGTTGATGACGACCGCCGCCGGCACCATCAGCTTCGTTTTCAACTCATAGGCGCCGGCGCGCAACACCACCCGCAGCAGCGTCTCCAGCCGGTCCAGCGTTATCCCCGACGAC
>JACPJY010000231.1 GCA_016187325.1 Rhodospirillales bacterium
AGAAATAGGTGTCGGGATCGCCCTAGGCCGTCAGCACCTGGAACTGCAGGCAGTCTTCCTCGTCGCGGACCGCGGCTTCCGCGGTCTCCAGGATCAGCGGCCGGAACGCCTTGCCCGTTCCCGGCTTCAGCTTGATGGTGACGAAGATGGCGAAGTTGTTGACGGTGCCCACGGCACTCCCCCTTTTTGGCTCGCCCCGGCCGCCTTCTTGGCCGGGAATTGCCGCCCACCATACGGTGTCCTATAAGGAACCGCAAATATCCGAATGAGGACGAACCGGGGAGAACTCATGGCCAAGGACGACATCATCCGCACGGCGGACATCTGCGACGCACACCCTGACGCGTACCAAGTGTGCGAGATTGCGTTCAACGACTACGCCGGGCGCAACCACTTCCACGGCCGCGTCACCAAGTTCGCCACCCACGAGGACAACAAAGGCATCCGCGACATCCTGGCACAGGGCGGACCAAAGGGCGGCAAGGGCCGGGTCCTGGTGGTCGACGGCCGCGGCTCGCGCCGCCGCGCGCTGTGCGGCGGCAACATCGCCGCCGAGGCCGCCAAGCACGGCTGGGCCGGGCTGGTGTTCAACGGTTGCATCCGCGACAGCCACGAGTTCGCGGGCCTCGACATCGGCGTCAAGGCGGTCGGCTCGACGCCGCAGCGGCCGCGTCACGACGGCATCGGCAAGACGGGCGTGACGCTCAATTTCGGCGGCATCGCCATCCGCGACGGCGACTACCTCTACGCCGACGCCGACGGCGTCATCGTCGCCGCCAAGCCGCTGCACAAGTGAGGAAATGATGAAAGGCGCCAAAACGACACCGGCCCGGAGAAAGCCGGCCGCGAAAAAGTCGGTTGCCAGAACCGGCGCGGCCACGAACAAAGCCGCCAAAACGACGAACCGGGGAAGCGTCGCCGATCGCTTTCAGGTGTTGCATGAATTCGTCGAGCCGGCCCGCCGCAACCTTGGACCCAACCTCTGGGATTACCTGATGGGCGGCGCCGAGACCGAGACGACGCAGCGGCGCAACCGCCAGGCCCTCGATTCCATCGCGTTCAGGCCGCGGGTGCTGAACGACGTCTCGGGCCTCGATGCGTCGGGATCGCTGCTCGGCTGCAAGCTCCGCATCCCAGTAGTGCTGGCGCCGATCGGCTCGATGCAGGATCTGGTGGAAGGCGGTGGCGCGGTACCGGCCAGGGCGGCGGCTGCATTCAACGTCTTTTCCATGCTGTCGTCGGCCTGCATGCCGACGCTGGAGGAGGTGGCCTACGCCGCCCCGGGACCGAACCGCCTATTCCAGCTTTACGTGCGCGGCGACCAGTCTTTCGTCGACGATTACGCCAGACGCGCCATCGCCAACGGCTACACTGCGTTCTGCCTGACCGTCGATCTGGACTATTACGGACGCCGCGAGCGCGACCTGGCGAAGCGATTCAAAAGCACCGCCCGGCGCGGCGCCAAAAACGAAATCTACCAGGAGCGCTTCAATTGGGACGACGTGAAGCGTTTCCGCGAAAAACACCGCATCCCGCTGATCCTGAAGGGCGTTGCCACCGCCGAAGACGCGGAAAGGGCATTGGCGGTCGGGGTCGACGGCATCTACGTTTCCAATCATGGTGGTCGGCAGCTCGACCACGGGCGCGGCGCCATCGAGGTGTTGCCCGAGGTGGCAGCGGTCGCCCGCGGCAAGGCCGCGATCATCGTCGACGGCGGCTTCATGCGCGGCACCGATATCGTGAAGGCTATGACGCTGGGTGCCGACGCGGTCGGCATCGGCCGATTGCAGGGCCTAGCGGCCGCCGCGGCCGGGTTGGAAGGCCTCTGTCGCATGCTGGAGATACTCGAAGCGGAAATTCGCGTCGCCCTCGGGCTGTTGGGCGTCACCCGTTTTGCCGAGCTCGATGCAAGTTACCTGCATTCGGCGATGCCGGTCGGGCCGGCACACGCGTTCAGCGCCTTCCCGCTGCTCGACGAAGGCTACTAACCGGGAACCGCCGACGGACGCCCCTCAACCGCCCCGCTTGCCGGTGATGAACGGGTAGATGCGGGTGAAGTCGGTGTCCGGCATCGCCTTGTCGGCGCGCTGCCATATGTCGGCGACGACCCGGGCGATCTCGATCGGCGTGCCGGCGGCCCCGGCGTTCTCGACGAACAGCCGCACGTCCTTGGCTAGCAACTTGGTCTTGAAACCCGCGTCGTAAGTGCCGGTGAGGATGCGGTTGATGAACTTGTCGCTGGTCGCGGTGTTGCGCCCGGTCGACACGTTGACGACGTCGAGCACCGTCTTCATCTCGAGGCCCTGCTTGAGCCCGAAGGCCATCGCCTCGGACGTCGCCGCCATGGCGGTGGCGCTGAGGTAGTTGTTGAGAAGCTTCATCGCCTGGCCCTGGCCCGGCTCGGGGCCGACGTGGAACAGGTTCTTGCAGAACGACTTCATCACCTTGCGGTGAGCTTCCATCAGCTCGGCCGGTCCCGCCCACATCACCGTGATGGTGCCGGCCCGCGCCCCGGACTGGCCGCCGGAGACCGGCGCGTCGACGTAAGTGATGTCGGCGTCGGCGTAGACGCGGTCGGCGTCGCGGGCGGCCTCAATGCCGATGGTCGAGAGATCGATCACCACCTTGACGACGCGCGTCTTGACGGCCGCCAGGTCGCGCGCGAACGCCAACGTCGCCGGCCCGTCGGGCAGGCTGAGGAACAGCGTCTCTACCCGCGCCGCCAGCGATTCGAGCGAGTCCACCGGCGTTGCCTTGTCGGGCGTGCGCTCGCGCGTGCCGGCCTTGTCGTAGACGGCCAGCGCGAAGCCGCCCTTGGCGATGTTGGCCGCCATCGGCCCGCCCATCTGCCCAAGGCCGGCGAATCCGAGACGTCCGGGAGTCATGCGGCGCCGCCTTCGGAATCCATGCGCGAGACGTCGATGCCTTCCTCGTTGAACACCTCGCGGGCGATGCGGAAGGCCTCGACCCCGGCCGGTACGCCGCAATAGATGGCGATCTGGATCAGCACCTCGCGGATCTCGGCGATGCTGACGCCGTTTGTCAGCGCGCCCAGGAAGTGCAGCTTGAACTCGTGCGGCCTGTTGAGCGCCGCCAGCATGCCGAGATTGAGGATGCTGCGCTGTTGCTTGGTCAGCACGCCGCGGCCCCACGAGCCGCCCCAGCAGTACTCGGTGACCATCTTCTGGAAATCGCGGTTGAAGTCGTCGGCCTTGGCGAGCGATTTCTCCACGTACTCCTCGCCCAGGACTTCCTTGCGAAACTTCAGGCCAATCGCGTATTGGTCGGAGGCCATCGTTCAGCTCCTATGTTTGTCGCCATTGTCGGCGGGTCTGCCCCTTGGGGCCCCGGCCGTCGCGGCACCGTCCCGGCGGCGATTCACAGTGGGCGGCGTTTTTAGCTTGACGGAATAGTTTAAACCACCATTTATCATCCGCGTCGACGCGGCTCGGATCAACAGATTATGCTGTCGGGACGCCATTAAAACCGGGCTACCGAT
>JACPJY010000232.1 GCA_016187325.1 Rhodospirillales bacterium
GACCGCGCCATGGAGGAATCGGCGCAGAACCTGGGCGCCAGCGGCGTGCGACTGTTCCGCCGCATCGTCTTCCCGCTGGCCATGCCGGGCTACGTGGCGGGCGCGTCGCTGGTGTTCCTGAAGACGTTCGACGACCTCGGCACGCCGCTTTTGCTCAACATCAACAACATGCTGGCGCCGCAGGCCTATCTGCGGGTCACCGCGGTCGGCATCAATGACCCGATGGGCTACGTGATCTCGGTGATCCTGGTGGCGTTCTCGCTGTTCTCGCTGTGGGTGTCGTTCCTGGCGCTCGGGGGCAAGGACTACGCCACCGTGCAGAAAGGCGGCGGCGGGCTGATGCGGCGCGACCTCAGGCGGTGGGAAAAGGTCGGCTGCTACGCGGTCGTCATCCTGATCCTGCTGATGGTGCTGTCGCCGCACATCGGGCTGGCACTCCTGAGCTTCGGCACCGTGTGGTCGTTCAGCGTGCTGCCGGACGCCTTCACCTTCGCCCATTATGAGAACGTGTTCCGCACCGCCACCCAGTACATCACCAACACCCTGCTCTACGCCGGGTTCGCCGCCCTCATTGACGTAGTGCTCGGCACCGCCATCGCCTACGTGGTGTGGCGTACCGGTCTTCCTGGCCGGCAGTGGCTGGACTACGTCGCCATGGGCGCGGTCGCCATCCCAGGCGTCGTGCTCGGTATCGGGTATCTCAGGACCTTTCTCGATTTCGAGGTGCCTTTCGTGGACAAACCGCTGGCGCAGTGGTGGGTTATCATCGTTGTCGCACTCTCCATCCGGCGGCTGCCGTACGCGCTGCGCGCCTGCGTCGCCGGGCTGCAGCAGGTCAGCATCATGCTCGAGGAGGCGGCCGAGAACCTCGGCGCCACCAAGTCGCGAACCGTATGGCGGGTGGTGGTGCCGCTGATGTCGGGCGGCATCCTCGCCGGCTTCGTCACCAGCTTCGCCACCGCGGCGGTGGAGCTGTCGGCGACCATCATGCTGGTGTCGCAGCAGTCGGACGCGCCGTTGGCGTTCGGCATCTACGAGTTCATGCAGTCGGCGGCGGGACGCGGGCCTGGCGCCGCGCTCGGCATCATCGCCGTGGTCATCGTCGGCGTCGCCACCTACGTCTCGCACCGCGTCATCGAGAAGGGCGAGGCGAAGCGCCAGGCCGGAGCCGCCATCGCCGCGGCGGCGGGAGCGTGAGGCGATGAGCGGCGACATCCGCCCCGACGCCGTCGGCGTGACGCTCGAGGACGTAAGCTTGGCGTTCGGCTCGACCGAGGTGCTGAAAGGCGTCAGCCTCAAGATCAAGCCGGGCGAGTTCTTCACCTTCCTCGGCCCCTCGGGCTCGGGCAAGTCGACGCTGTTGCGCGCCATCGCCGGCTTCGGTCCGCCGCCCGCCGGCCGCATCGCCATCGGCGGCGACGACGTGACCCGGCTGCCGCCGTGGAAGCGCAACGTCGGCATGGTGTTCCAGTCCTATGCCCTGTGGCCGCACATGACGGTGCGCAGGAACATCGCCTTCGGCCTCGAGGAGCGGCGCCTGCCGGCGGACCACATAAAGCGGCGGGTGGCGGCGGCGCTCGATCTGGTCGGGCTCAAGGAGCTCGCCGGCCGGCGGCCGTCGCAGCTCTCCGGCGGCCAGCAGCAGCGCGTGGCGCTGGCGCGAACCATCGTCGTCGAACCCCGGGTGCTGCTGCTCGACGAGCCGCTCAGCAACCTGGACGCCAACCTGCGCATCCAGATGCGGCGCGACATCCTGGCCCTGCAACGAAAGCTCAAGCTCACCACCATCTTCGTCACCCACGACCAGGAGGAAGCGAACACCACCTCGGACCGCATCGCCGTGCTCGACCAGGGCGTCATTCAACAGGTCGGCTCGCCGATGACGCTCTACGACAACCCCGCCAACCGCTTCGTCGCCGCCTTCCTCGGCACCGCCAACCTGCTCGACGGACGGGTCGATCGCGTAGGTGGCCGGGCGGTGTTTCGGACCGACGATGGCACCGTCATCCCACTCGCCGCGGCCGCTCACGCCGAAGGCCCGGCGACGGCGATGTTCCGGCCGCAACACCTGAGCATCCGCAATGTTGGTGAAGACTTGGGCGCGCCCGGCGAAGGCGCGGCGCTCGCCGGCAGGGTCGAGAGCCGCGAGTTCCTGGGCCACTTAATCCGCTACGCCGTCGCCGTCGGCGGCCACGTCATCCTGGTCGACGACACCCATCAGGCGGGGCGGCCGAGTTTCGCCGTCGGCGACAGGGTGTCGCTGGTCGTCGACGCGGCGCAGGTGCGTCTCCTGGCGACGTGAGTCGCGACGTCAGTCACGGCAGCCTTGCCGCGGCTTGAGCCGCGCGCCACACTTCGGACATGACAGATAACAGCAAAGCCGGGCCGTCGGTCAGGGCGGTACCGCCGGGCGATGACCGCGAGCGGCTGGTCTGCCCCGACTGCGGCTACGTCGCTTACGACAACCCGCGGGTGATCGTCGGCGCCGTCTGCGTGTGGCGGCAGAAATTCCTGATCTGCCGCCGCGCCATTCCGCCGCGCAAGGGCTTCTGGACGATCCCCGCCGGCTATCTGGAGATCGGCGAGACCACCGCCGAAGGGGCGAAGCGCGAGGCGTGGGAGGAGGCGCGCGCCAAAATCGAAATCGTCGGCCTGATCGGCATCTACGAGATCCCGCGCATCAGCCAGGTCTACGTCCTGCACCGGGCCGAGCTGATCTCGCCCGACATTGCCGCCGGCCCGGAGAGCGACGAAGTCACGCTCGCCGCCTGGGACGACATCCCATGGCAGGCCCTCGCCTTCCCGTCCGTCGCCTGGGCGCTCGAGCGCTTCCACAAGAACCTCGGCCCCGGCATCGCCGAGGCCCCCGAAACGGCGCCGCGGCTGCGCTGACAGCCGGAGATTGCAGGCTTCGAGACTATCGTTGCAAACCCGTTTTCGGAGCCCAGGATTTTGAGATTCCCTTAACCTTTTGTGCCTAGCCTGACCCCATGACAGACGGGGTTGGCTTCACCAATTCCAACGCATTGCTGCCGGCCGGGCGGCCGGGCGCCTACCAGGCGGAAGCAGTGCAGGAGGTTCGGGCGCGGGCGGCCGCCGTGCGCCAGGACACCACACCCGAGGAGCGCGAGGGGCTGACCCGGCTCAACCGCATCCTGGGGCAGAACCGGCCGCTCAGGCGCGACGTGCCGCGCGGATTCTATCTCAATATCCGGGTATGACGACGATTCTTTAAGGCGTTTTCTCCCTCCCCCAAACTGTAACGCCGGCCCCCAGGGGCCGACGTCACTTTCTCGACGCGGTCGCGTTGCCGATCCGGCTGCGGCTAATTGCCGCCGCGCCCGTAGTACGGGTTGTAATATTCGGCTAAGTGGAACGGATAGTCGGCAACACCGGCGGAGTCGCCGGCGCCGTTGCGGGCGATGCCAGTCGCCTTCAAGCTTCCCTGCGGGCCGGAAAAGTTGGCGGCGACGTCGCGATGGAAGTTGTAGACGGTATCGGCGTAATCGTCCGAACGATCGGTGACGCCCTTAAGTCCGAGGCCGCCGATCAACGACATCATCCGGTCCCTGGAAAGCTCCTGCCCAGCCGGCGCGCAGTAGTATCCGAACATGATTCGGGTATGGCGCTGCCTCCAGTCCTTCGGGTCGCGGTCCCATTCGCCCGAAACGCCGAAGCAGTGCTGGTTCCTGGCGGTCAGCCGGTAGGGCCGGTAGAACACATCGCCGAGCTTGGTGTCGATGCGCGTCGCCTGCTCCCACTGGATCGGCTGATCCTTGCTGTAGTTCCACGCCCCCACCCGGTCGGCGATGGTGTAGGGGAAATTAAAGGCGACGTTGAGGTTATAGGGCCGCTCCATATAGACGAACTCTGCCTGCGCGCCGCCACCCCTGTAGAGAGCGTATTCGACGCGCTGTTCGTTGTCCGAATACTGGATGCGTCGCGCCGGACGGTCGCCGACGTGGTCGGCCTTGAACAGGATCAAACCCTTGTCGGGGGGCAGCTCGGCCGTGCGCTCGACCGGCGGCCGGCTGGAAACATCGGCGCACGCAACGAGCGTGACCGCAACCGCGACGACGACGAGCGGCAAGACTTCTCGGCCGATGAACCTCATGGACGCTTCTCCCCTCACCCGACCCAACAGATGCCGGCCAGCGCTGCTTTCCAGACGCGGCCGCCGTCGGCTACTTCATGTCGTTGTTGCCGTCGCTGATATTGTAGTGTTCGGCGAAGCGGAACGGATACTCGGCGATGCCGGCGGCGGCATCGGCACCGAATTGCGCGAGCGCGATCGCCTTCTGGGTTCCCTCCTTGCCGGCGAAGTTGGCGACGACGTCTTTGTGGAAGCCGTAGATCGTGTCGGCGTAGTCGGGGGACCGCTCGGTGATGCCCTTGAGCCCGATGGCGTCGATCAACGCCAGCGTCTTCTCCTGCGACAGCGCCTGGCCCGCCGGCGCGCAGTAATACCCGAACATGACGCGCGTGTTCCGCTGCCTCGGGTCGTCCACCGCCCGGTCCCATTCGCCGTTGACGCCGAAGCAGTTCTGGTTTTTGGCGGTCAGCCGGTAAGACCGATAGAACAGGTCACCGACCTTGGTCCTGATTCCGACCGCCTTGTCCCACTCGGTCGGCTGGCCCTTGCTGTAGTTCCATCTCCGTACAGTGTCGGCGACGGTGTAGGCGTAGTTGAAGGCGACCTTCTCCATGTAAGGCCGTTCCATGTAGATGAACTCGGCCTGCGCGCCGTTGCCTTTGTAGAGCGCGTATTCGACCCGCTGGTCGTTGTCCGAATAGAGGACCCGCTGCGCCGGATGATTGCCGACGGTATCGGTCCTGAACAGGATCGAGCCCTGTTCGGGCTTGAGTATCGCGGCGCGTTCTCCCGGCAACCGGAAGGGCAAATCCGCGCACGCGGCGAGCGAACCCGCGACGAGGACGGCAGCGGCGATTGCTTTGGCGAGGATGGTCATGGGGGCACCGTGGTTGAAATTGAAACCGTTGCGCCCGGCCTGCCCGCACTCCGGCAAACGGTCCGGCGGGCGGCGGGCTCCTATCAATGATGATGTAGCCCGCAAGTTGCATGAATCAATGGCTTTTTGACGGCACAATTATCAATCCTGCGTGAGCCCGGCGGCGGCCTATCAACCGCTTGCCGGGCTTTGACTTTCGCCGTCCCCGCCGTCACAGTCCGTAACAATACCTAACCGTATCAAGAGCGCCGCGACGGGCGAACCGCACCATGCACGACGACGACTTCGAGGCCGCCGAGGCGTGGATGCGGCAGTTCCAGGACATGGCCTTCGACGTCGAGGCGCTGGTCGACCCGGCGCGCGCCGCCGGCCGCGTTGGCCAGGCGATGCGCCGTCTTAAGCCGCCGCTGCCGTTCGACGACGCGCCTGGCCGCTTCACCGACGCCCTCGAATCGTTTGCGCCGGCAGCCGTCACCAAGGACCGCGATGATGGTTGACGGCGATGCCGCCGCCGACGTCGCGGGCCTGAGCCTGGCCGAGGTCGTCCGCCTGATCGCCCGACGCAAGCTGTCGTCGGAGGAAGTCACCCACGCCTGCCTCGATCGCATCGAGCGCTATGGCGGCAAACTCGTCGCCGTCGCCGGCTGCGAGCCCGAGCACGCGCTCAACCACGCCCGCGCCGCCGACGCGGTGATCGCCCGCCGCCGGTCGACCGGGCGCGGCGACGCGTCGTTGCTCGGCGTGCCGCTGGCGCACAAGGACATGTTCTATCGCCAGGGCCGCATCAGCGCCTGCGGCTCGCGCATCCGCGCTGGTTTCGTCCCCGATCGCACGGCGGCCGCGCTCGAGCGCCTGGATGCCGCCGGTGCCCTCGACATCGCGCGCCTCAACATGGCCGAGTTCGCGCTCGGCGTCACCGGCCACAACCCGGTCGCCGGTACGCCGCACAATCCGTGGAACCCGGACTTCGTCACCGGCGGCTCGTCGTCGGGCTCCGGCGTCGCCGTCGCCGCCGGGCTGGCCTACGGCGCACTCGGCTCCGACACCGGCGGCTCGATCCGCTTCCCGGCTGCCTGCTGCGGCATCGTCGGCATGAAGACCACCTACGGCCGGGTCAGCCGCTTCGGCGCCATGCCGCTTTCCTATTCGCTCGACACCGTCGGGCCGCTGACCCGCACCGTCACCGACAACGCGCTGATGTTGGGCATCATCGCCGGGTTCGACGGGCGCGATCCGGCGGCGAGCCGGCTCGCGGTCCCCAACTACCTGGCGACGATCGAGGACGGCGTTAAGAGCCTCCGCCTCGGCGTGCCCGAGAACCATTTCCTCGAGCCGCTGACGCCCGAGGTGCGGAAGCTGATCGAGGACGCGATCGACGCGTTCCGCCGCCTCGGCGCCAAGATCGTCGCCGTGCGGGTGCCGGAAAGCGTCGCCGTGACGAACGGCATGACCACCATGATCACCACCACCGAGGGCGCGGCACTGCACGCCCGCTGGATGCGCGAGCGGCCCGGCGATTACGGCCGCCAGACCCTCGGCCGGCTGGTGGCCGGCGCGCTGACGCCGGCAACCACCTACATCGAGGCGCTCAACCGACGCCCCGCCGTGCTGGCCGAGTTCATGGCGGCGGTATTCGGCGCCGCCGACGTGCTGGTGACGCCGGTGATGATGGGGCCGGTGCCGACGATCGCCGAATCCGACGTCGGCGCCAATCCCGGGTTCGCGCAGACCATCTTCGCCATGGGTCACGCGACGCGGCCGTTCAACTATCTGGGCTTGCCGGGGCTGAGCGTGCCGATGGGCTTCACCGCAAACGGCCTGCCGTCGTCGTTCCAACTGGTCGGGCGGCCGTTCGACGAGGCGACCCTCTATCGCGCCGCCCGCGCCTACGAGCGCGAAACCGGCTGCACCGACAAGGCGCCCGACTTGTCGAAACTGGCCTAACCCAGCGTCTGCATTATCACCACGCCGGCGACGATGGCGGCCGCGGCGGCGGCGCGGACGCGGCCGAACGGCTCCTTCAGGAACAAGGCGCCGATGGCGGCGGCGAACAGCACCGAGGTCTCGCGCAGCGCCGAGACGTGGGCCATGGCGCCTTGGCTGAGCGCGAACAGCACCAGCGCATAGGCCGCCACCACCAGTACCCCGGTCGATGTGGTGCGCCGCCAGTTGGCCTTCAGGAACGGTCTCACCTCCTTCGGTCGTGTCGCGATCGCCGCGGCCATGAACGGGATGCCCTCGCCGACGTTCAGCCACACGATGTAGCCGAGCGCCGCGCCGCTGGCGCGGATGCCGAGCCCGTCGACAACGGTGTAGAAGGCGATGAACAGCCCGGTGACGACGGCGAACCCGACCGCCTTGGCGCCGTCGCCCTCTTTTCCGAGCGCCGGCGGCCGGCCGCCGGCGAACATCAAGCTGACCAGCCCCGCCGATACCAGCGCGATGCCGAAGGCGCCGCCCGCCGTCGGCACCTCGCCCGCCAACGCCGCCGCCAGCACCGCCACCGTCAGCGGCGCGACGCCGCGCGCCAGCGGGTACACGTGGCTCAAATCCCCGAACCGGTAAGCCTGCAGCAGCACCACGTAATAGAAGTTGTGGATGGCGATGCTGGCGATCAGGTACGGCCATGCCTGCGGCTCCGGCATCGGCACCAGCGGGACGAGCGCGAGCCCGATCAGCGTGCCGGTGCCGCGCACGGCGGTGAAGGTCAGGAAGCGGTCGCCGGCCGCCTTGACGACGGCGTTCCAGGTGGCGTGCAGCAGCGCCGCTAGCAACACCAGCACCACCAGATGCAGCTGCAGGGCCATCGGCGTCTAGGCCTCGAGCCCCAGCAGCGCGCGGGCGAAGGCGTCGGCCGAAAACGGCCGCAGGTCGTCGAGGCCTTCGCCGATGCCGACCGCGTGCAGCGGCAGCGCGAACTTCTCCGCCAGCGCCACCACGATGCCGCCCTTGGCCGAGCCGTCGAGCTTGGTGACGACGAGGCCGGTGACGTCGACCATCTCCTTGAAAATCTCGACCTGGGAAAGCGCGTTCTGGCCGACGGTAGCGTCCATCACCAGCAGCACCGCGTGCGGTGCCGATGCGTCGAGCTTCTTCACCACTCGCATCACTTTCTGCAGCTCCGCCATCAGGTGCTTCTTGTTCTGCAGCCGCCCGGCAGTGTCGATGGCGAGCACGTCGGCGTGGGCGGTCATCGCTTTCTCCATCGCCGCGTAGGCGAGTCCCGCCGGATCGGCGCCGGGCTCGGCGACGACCACCGGGCATCCCGTGCGCTCGCCCCAGATCTGCAGCTGCTCGATGGCGGCGGCGCGGAAGGTGTCGGCGGCGGCCAGCGTCACCGATTTGCCCTCCGCCTTCCAGGCGGCGGCAAGCTTGGCGATGGTCGTCGTCTTGCCGGAGCCGTTGACGCCGGCGACCAGCACCACGAACGGCTTCTTCGCCGCGTCGAGGACAAGCGGCCGGGCGACAGGCGCCAGGATGGCGGCGATCTCCTGGGCGAGCGCGTGCTTTACTTCGTCGACGGGGATTTCCTTGTCGAACCGCGTCGCGGCGAGCTTTTGCACGAGCCGCGCCGCCGGGCCGACGCCGAGGTCGCCGGCGATCAGCAGTTCCTCCAGCTTCTCGAGGGTCGCCTTGTCGAGCTTGCGCTTGGAGACGAGCCCAGCGATGTCCTGGCCAAGCCTGGCCGAGGTGCGCTTCAGCCCACGCGCCAGCCGGTCGAGCCAGCCGGCCTTGCCGGCGCCGGTCATGCCGCCCGGCTGCCGATCAGCCGACCTCCGCGGACGGCGGTGACCCGCGCCGCGACGATGGCGCCTACTTCGGCGCCGAAGTCGAGCTCGACCGGCGCGTAGTGCTGGCTCAAGCCCGATCGCCCGCGCTCGACCAGCACTTCCGCCGTGGTACCCTTGCGGCTGTCGAGAAAGCGCGCGAGCCCCTTGTCGCCGGCGCCGCGCAGCTTCGCGGCGCGCGCTTTGCGGACGCCGGGTGCGATCTGCGGCATGCGGGCGGCGGGCGTGCCGGCGCGCGGCGAATACGGGAACACGTGCAGGTAGGCGAGGCCGAGCTCGCCGATGGCGGCGAGCGTATTCGCGAACATCGCCTCGGTCTCGGTCGGGAAACCGGCGATCAGGTCGGCGCCGAACACCGCGTCCGGGCGCAACGCCCGCGCCTTAGCGACCACCTGCCGCGCCTGTGCGGCTGAGTGGCGGCGCTTCATGCGCTTCAGGATCATGTCGTCCATCGCCTGCAGGCTCAAATGCAGATGCGGCATCAGCCGCGGCTCTTCGGCGAAGAGCTCAAGGAGATCATCGTCGATCGCCGCCGGGTCGAGGGTCGAGAGGCGGAGCCGCCGCAATTCCGGCACCTCGGCCAGCAGGCGTCCGGTCATTTGGCCGAGGCTCGGCCGCTCCGGCAGGTCGCGGCCGTAGGAGCAGATGTCGACGCCGGTCAGCACCACCTCGCGGTAGTCGCCGGCGACCAGCTTCCTTACCTGGTCGACGATCGCTTCCGGCCTAACGCTGCGGTTGGGACCGCGGGCAAACGGGATGATGCAGAACGTGCAGCGGTGGTCACAGCCCTGTTGCACCTGCACGAACGCTCGGCAGCGGTCCTCAAAGCCGCTGATCAGGTGCGGCGCCGTCTCCCGGACCGCCATGATGTCGGCGACCTGGACTTGGACGCCAGAGGGCTCGCCGGCATCGGCGAGGGCCGCTAAGTCCAGTTTCTCCGCGTTGCCGAGCACGCGGTCGACCTCGGGCATGGCGGCGAAAACTTGCGGCTTCAGTTGCGCGGCGCATCCGGTAACGATGATGCGGGCGGCGGGGTTGTCGCGGCGGAGCCGGCGGATCGTCTGGCGCGCCTGGCGCTCGGCCTCGGCGGTGACGGCGCAGGTGTTGACAATGATGGCATCCGCCATGCCGGCTTCCGAACCGAGCTCACGCATGATCTCCGACTCAAACGCGTTGAGCCGGCAGCCCAGCGTCACCACCTGCGGGCCGCTCATGGACGGGCTCTCGCGAGCAAGGTTTCGTCGATGACGCCGGTGAAGCTGGTCGCCACGGGGCCGGTCATCAGCACGCGGTCGTCGCGGCGCCATTCGATCGTCAGCGACCCGCCGTCGAGCACCACCTTGGCGCGACGCTTGGTCAGCCCGCGCCGGTGCGCCGCCACCAGCGCCGCGCAGGCGCCGGAGCCGCACGCCCGCGTGATGCCGGCGCCGCGCTCCCAGACGCGCAGCCGGATCTCGCCGGGGCCGACGATCTCGGCCGCCTCGACGTTGGTGCGCTCGGGGAACAGCGGGTCGTGCTCGATCTTAGGCCCGAGCTCGGCGAGCGGCA
>JACPJY010000233.1 GCA_016187325.1 Rhodospirillales bacterium
TCCCGACCATCCGTCGCTGCTGCAGGAATACATCTGGCAGGAACTGGACATCGCGCCCCGGTTCCCGGTGCTCACCCGGTTTTTGTGCTTCTGGGAGCGCAACCTGGAAGGCCGCCTGCACACGGTGCGGGTGGCCAGCGCGCAACTGATCCGCCCGGCCGAGTTCCGCTGGACCGCAGGTGTGCTCCGGCTGCATTAAGCGTCCCCGGCGACACGCCGCCCCGCTCCGATCCGCGGCGCCGGCCCGGTTGGCTGGATTCCTTAGGCCCGGTCGGGTAGTCTCCGCCCCATCAGAGGTCCGTCGACGTCCGTTGAATTTAAAGTGGCACCCGTAGCTCAGATGGATAGAGCGCTGCCCTCCGAAGGCAGAGGTCGTGAGTTCGAGTCTCGCCGGGTGCGCCATTTCCTCCCGCCCGCCAAATAAAAAGCCCGGCCACATGGCCGGGAGCGGAAGGCGCGCGCGGGGCCACCACCGTCACATGCAGAAGAAGCGGAAGCTCTGGCTGTCGAGATAGATGGCCTGGTAGGCGGCGGCTACCCGGTCGAAGGCGAGCCGCGCGGCCGCCTCGGCCGGCGGCAACGTCGCCGCCGCCGCGAGCAGGGCGAAGAGCGCCAGGATGGCGAGCGGGTTGGTCGGGACCTTGGTCATGGCGGGCATTATAGACCGGCGTCCGTGGCGCCGCCAGCCGCGGCTACGCCGCCTCGGAAGCGCGGCCGGCCTCGGCGCCACGCGAACGGCGGTTCAGCCTACGGCGGCGCCTCTTCGGCGCGGTCACCGTTGTTCGTCTTTGCCTTCGGATTCACGCCGCGTCTTCGCCTTGTCCTGCTGGAAGACCTTGGCTAGGTCCTGTAAAGCCTCGGCGATCCCCTTGCGCTCGTGCTCCGGCACCGAGGCGTAGATCAGCGCCCAGCCGACCAGGGTGGCGATGAACGCCGCCATCGCGGCGCGCCCGAACCACGGCCGCACGCGCGTCTGCACCCATTGGCCGAACCTGTTCGACGGGTCGTTGATGGCGCGGCGCGCCTTCACGGCGGCGGCGATGGCGACGACGAACAAGGCGAGGACCAGCCACTCCAAGGGATCGTCTCCGTTGCGGGTTTGCGAAAGGTTGCCGGCGGCCGGACGCCGCAACCGGCCCCTAGGGATATACGCCGTCGCCGGAAATGAAAAGGCCCGCGGAACGTCCGCGCAAGAACGCCCTCCCGGCTTGACAGCCGGCGGGTCGGAAGCCACGCTCTCGGGACGGCGCCCGCCGGGCGCGCTTCGAATTTCAAGCAAGGAAAGGTTGCCATCCCGTGACACAGCAGACGATTTTCCGCGTTTTCTCCGCCGCGCTGGCGCTTATCGCTTTCGCCGCCGCGCCGGCCGAGGCCCACACCATCGATACCGGCGGCGCACTGGCGCACGGCTTCGCCCACCCGATCACCGGCCTCGATCACGTGCTGGCCATGGTCGCCGTCGGCCTGTGGGCGGCGCACTTGGGCGGCCGCGCCCGCTGGCTGGTGCCGGCGAGCTTCGTCGTCGTGATGGCCGTGGCCGGCGGCTTGGGCGTCGCCGGCTTCGCGCCGCCGTCCGTGGAGACCGCGATCGCGTTGACGGTGGTGGCGCTGGGGGCGTTGATCTTCGCCCGCGTGCGCATGCCGATCGCGCTCGGCATGGCGGTGGTCGGAAGCTTCGCGATGTTCCACGGCCTCGCCCACGGGCTCGAAGCGCCGGCCGCGGCGGGAATCGCCTACGGCTTCGGCTTCGTCGCCGCGACCGCCCTTCTGCACGGCATCGGCCTCGGCTTCGGCGTCATGATGATGCGGAAGCAAGGCGGGCTGCCGCGCCTGGCGGCGCGCCTCGGCGGCGGTACCGCCGTGGCCGCCGGCGTTCTCCTAATGGTCGCCTGAGGGTTTCCCGCGCCTATTCGCCGGCAAGGTGCAGCACCAGCTGCCGTGCGTGGGGCCGGCGCCGGTGCTCGAACAGATAAATCCCCTGCCAGGTGCCGAGCGCCAGCCGGCCACCGCCGACCGGGATGGCCAGCGACGCCGGGGTCAGCGCGCTCCTGATGTGGGCCGGCATGTCGTCGGCGCCCTCGGCGGTGTGGCGATAGAGGCTCTCGTCCTCCTTGACCAGGCGCTTGAAGAAAGTCTCGAGGTCGCGCCGCACGTCCGGATCGGCGTTCTCCTGGATGACCAACGACGCCGACGTGTGCCGGCAATAGAGGGTGAGCACTCCGGTCGTGACGCCCTGACCCTCGACCCATTTGGCGACCTCGCCGGTGATCTCGGTCAGCCCCTGGCCCGGGGTGGCGACGGAGAGCGTGCCTTGTACTTGCTTCACGCGCGTTTTTTCCGCCCGGCTTCGCGCTCGGTGGCGAGCAGCTTCCGCTTCCGCTCGACGCCCCAGCGGTAGCCGGTGAGCGCTCCCGCGTTCCCGACGGCGCGGTGGCACGGTACCACGACGGCGACCGGGTTAAGGGCGCAGGCGCGCCCCACCGCGCGGGCGGCGCCGGGACGGCCGATCATCTCGGCGATGGCACCGTAGCTTCTGGTCTCGCCCGCGGGGATTTCCTGCAGCGCCCGCCACACCCGACCCTGGAAGGCGGTCGCGCGCACGTCGAGCGGCAGCGCCGCCGACGTTTTCTTGCCGGCCAGCCGGGCGAGGACGTTTTCCACGTGGCCCGCGAGCCGGCCGCGGTCGCGCATCAATCGGGCCAGCGGGAATTCACGTTTGAGTTCGTTTTCCAGCGTCCGGTCGTCGTCGCCGAGGGCGACCATGGCGACGCCCTTATCGGTCGCCGCCACCAGCAACCGCCCGAGCGGCGAGGAAGCGGTCGCGAACGCGATCGCGGCGCCCTTGCCGCCCTTGGCATAGGTGGCGGGCGTCATTCCGAGATGCTTCGGCGCCTTCTCATACAATCGACTCGAGGACCCGTAGCCGGCGCCGTAAAGCGCGTCGGCGACGCCGCCGCCGTTCCTGAGATTCTCCTTCAACCGCCCCAGCCGCAGCGCCTCGCCGTAGCGGCGCGGGCTGAGACCGACCAGATCGGTGAACAGGCGCTGCAAATAGTGCGGGCTCAGGTTGGCGATCTTTGCCAACGCCGCCAGCGTCGGCGTGCCGTTGTCGCTCGCCGCAATCGCCGCCAGCGCGCGCCCGACGGCTTTGAGCCGCGGGTCGCGGGCCTTGGCGTCAGCCGGCCGGCAGCGCTTGCAGGCGCGATAGCCGGCGGCTTCGGCGAGCCCCGGCAGCGCGAAGAAGGAGACCTTGTCGCGGGCCGGCCTCCGGCTCGGGCACGACGGCCGGCAGTAAACGCCGGTCGAGGCGACGGCGTAGACGAAGGCGCCGTCCGACGCCTCGTCGCGGGCCAGCACGCGGGCCCAGCGCGTCTCGTCGGTCATGGGGTCGGTCGTGGAAAGGGCGATGTCGTCGATCATGGCGGCCATGGTAACGCCGCCGCAGGCCCTCGATCTATCCGAACCTTGCGGTGGAAGTCGCAAATTTCAGCCGTAGCGGTGCAGCCGCTCGCCGTGGTCGTCGAGCCAGCGCCTGGCGGCCTCCGCGTCGGCGGTCAGCGTGGCGACGGTGCCCCAGAACCGGGGCCCGTGGTGGTTCCAGCGCAGGTGCGCGACCTCGTGGGCGACCACGTAGTCGAGCACCATCATCGGCGCCATCACCAGCCGCCAGCAGAACGACAGATTGCCGTCGTGGGAACACGAACCCCAGCGGCTGCGGGTGTCGCGGACGGTGATACGGCCGGGGGCACGCTCCAGCAGGCAAGCTTTTTCCTGCACGCGGGTTGCGATCTCGCTCCGCGCCTGCTCGCGCAGCCAGTCGCGCACCCGGCGCGCCAAGTGCTCCGGGCGCCCGGAGACGACGATGGCGAAGCCGTCGCGCCAGACGCCGCCGCGGCCGTCTGGCCGGTGGCGGATTTCGTGGTCGACGCCGCCGAGCGGGATGCGCGCGCCGGCGGAGAACGGCACCCTGGGCGCCAGGCGCTCGAGCCGCTCCAGCACCCAGTCGCGCTTCTCGCGGGCGAGCTCCAGGCCCTCGGCGAGGTCGGTGCGGCGCGGCAGCGTCAGCACGATGCCGTCGCCGTCGTCGCCCACGCCGTCGACGCGCAGGATGATCTGCCGCGCCCGGGGATTGCGATAGACGCGGATCGGGACGTCCCGGCCCCCGAGCGCGATCACCGTTTCCAAGACCGCCGTCTTGGCCATGGCCGCCGGCGATCAGGCCGCCATCGGCAGCTCGAAGCCGATGGCGTCGAATCCCTGGAACAGCTTTTCCTTGTCGGCGGCGCTCATGCGCACGAGCGGCGGGCGGATGTTGAGCCACTGGTCGTCGCCGGTATGGCGCGCCATCAGCGTCTTCAGCGCCGACGACAGCGGGAACTGGGCGATGGTACGGCGCACGTCGCTGAGCGTCCGGTGCACGGCCTTGACGTCCTTGCCCTTGCGGAAGCCGCCGAACACCTCGGCCGCCAGCACCGAGGCGACATTGGCGCAGGCGGTTATGCAGCCGGCGCCGCCCGCCTCGATCAACGGCAGCAGCAACTCGTCCGAGCCCGCGAATACCGCGAAGCCGGGAAAGTTCCTGGCGGCGCCCGTCATGTTGGCGAGCTCGCCCGACGAATCCTTCATCCCGACCACCGTCTTCGGATACGCCTTCAGGAGCTTCTCGATCAGCCCGTAGGTGATCGGCACCCCCGACATCTGCGGGAAGTGGTAGAGGCAGATCCGAAGCTTGCCGTCGCCGACCCTCTGGATGACCTCGGAGTAGGCGGCGAACAGGCCGTCGTCGCTGACCTTCTTGTAATAGAACGGCGGCAGCATCAGCACGCTCGAGGCGCCGTGGGCGAGCGCCGCCCTGGTCAGCGCCACCGTGTCGGGAATGGCGCAGCAACCGGTGCCCGGCATCAGGCGCGTGCCGGGAATGCCGGCTTTCGCGAGCGCGTCGAGGATGGCGATCCGCTCCTTGAGGCCGAACGAGTTGGCCTCGCCCGTGGTGCCGAGCACGCCGAGCCCGTCGCAGCCGTTCGCCAGTAGCCATCGGCAATGGGCCGCCATCAATTTGGTGTCGGGGTCGAGCGTCTTGGTCATCGGCGTCAGCACGGCGGTATAGACGCCTTCGACGGCGAACTTCGGTTTGGCCACGGTGGTTCTCCTTGTCTATCCGGTTTGCGCCCCGCGGTTACGGGCGGAGCTTACGTGGGATTTTACTTATATCATGCCTACTTTGGCCAGCCGACGACGTGGTTTTCCAGATCGTCGGTGTCGCGTTCCGAGACCACCCGGCCGCGCACCGAGATGCCGGCCGCGTGCACCGTTTCCGGGTCGCCGGAAACCAGGGGGTGCCACCAATAGAGGTCCTTACCCTCGGCGACCAGCCGGTAGGCGCAGGTGGACGGCATCCAGGTGAGCTTCTTGACGTTGGCGGCGGTCAGGATCACGCAGTCGGGCACGAACTTCTTGCGGTCCTTGTAGCTGGTGCAGCGGCAGGCATGGGTGTCCAGCAGCCGGCAGGCGACATCGGTGTACTGCACCTCGCCGGTGGCGTCGTTCTCGAGCTTGTTGAGGCAGCAGCGCGCGCAGCCGTCGCACAGCGATTCCCATTCGCTCTTGGTCATCTGGGTCAGCGTCTTGCGCTTCCAGAACGGCAACTCGGCCTTGTCGCTGGCGGCTTTCCTGGCGGCGGATTTTCCGAACACCGGCGGCACTCTCCTGGCGCCCGCGTTGGCCGGATATTCCGGCGCCGGGCCGACCAAAGGCGTAGCGCTTCCGGCCGCCGGAGGCAACGGCGATGTGACGGCGCCGGCCTCAGCCTTGCTCGCGGTCGATCAGGTGGATGAACGAGCCCATGACATTGCCCGTCTTGAGGCCGGCGGCGCCGAGACTCGTGGACTCCGCGTCGGTGGCCTCGAACAATGGCTCGCCCGGCCCCTCGCTCGCGGTCTCGGCGTAGTGGAACTCGTGGCCGCGGTAGCGGGCGCCGACGGCGCCGAGCGGCCCGGCGCCGACAACCTTCGCCCGCCGGTAGCCGAGGTGCAGCCGCGGGCGCGCGAAGGAAGTTTCCAGCGCCAGCAGCCCGGCCATGGCGTGACGATGGCCCTCGGCGTCGACGAGGCCGCGGCCGAGCACCATGTAGCCGCCGCATTCGCCGTAAACGGCAGTATTTCGCGCCGCCGCGGCGCGGAGCCCGGCGAGGAAATTGCCGGCGGCGGCGAGCCGGCCGGCGGCGAGCTCGGGATAGCCGCCGGGCAGGTAGACCGCGTCGGCCGCCGCGTCGGGGGCCTGATCGGCGAGCGGCGAGAACGGCATGATCTCGGCGCCGGCGGCGCGCCAGCCGTCGATCACCAGCGGATACGAGAAGCGGAACGCGTTGTCGCGGGCGACGGCGATGCGCCGGCCTAATGGCGGTATCGGCGGCATGCTCGCGGCATCGTTCTTGCCAACGAGCGCGAGCGGCCGCGCCAGCTCGACCAGCGCCGCCACATCGAGATGCTTGGCGACCAACGCCGCGGCGGCGTCGAGAAAGTTCTCCAAATCCGGATGCTCGGCCGCCTGCACCAAGCCTAAGTGCCGCTCCGGCAACGCTAGGCCGTCGGCGCGCGGCAGGCAGCCGAGGACGGGAACCTCGGGCAGCGCGCGGCGGCAGGCGTCGATGAGGATCTTCGCGTGGCGGACGCCGCCGACCCGATTGAAGACGCACGCCGCCACGGCGCCGCCCTCGCGGAAATCGTGGAAGCCCTTGACCACGGCGGCCGCCGAGGCGGCCTGGGCGCCGGCGTCGACGACCAGCACCACCGGCCAGCCGGTGCAGCGGGCGAGCGCCGCCGTCGAGCCGTCGTTCGCGCCGTCGGCGCCAGGGTCGGAAATGGCGGCGCCGTCGAACAGGCCCATGACGCCCTCGCAGACGACCAGGTCGGCGCTATCGCAAAGGCTTCGCGCGGCGGCGGCGAGGGTCGCTTCGCGCATCGCCCAGGAGTCCAGGTTCAGGCACGGCCGGCCGGTGGCGGCGGCATGGAAGGCGGGATCGATGTAGTCGGGGCCGGCCTTGGCCGAGGCGACGCGCCGGCCGGCCTTGGCCAGGTGGCGGAGCAGGCCGAGGGTCAGCGTGGTCTTGCCGCTGCCCGACGCCGGGGCGGCGATCACCATGCCCGGGCCCGGCGGGCGGTTCACAGAAGCTCGCGGATCTTCTTTGCCATCGCGTCGGCGCCGGTGCCGTGCGGGAAGTGCGCCTTCAGCCCGCCTTCCGGCCCCATCAGGTAGATGATGGAAGTATGGTCGACCAGATAGTCGAGCGCGTCGCTGGCGCCGGCGGCGCCGGTCTTGGCCTTGGCGTAATAGACCCGGTAGGCCTTGGCGGCGGCGGTCACCTGCTCGGCCGTGCCGGTGAGGCCGACGAACCGCGGGTGGAAGTAGGCGAGGTATTCCTTCAGGTGCTCGGGCGTGTCGCGGGCGGGATCGACGGTGATGAACACCGGCGCCACCTTGTCGCCCGCGGGCCCGAGCGCTTCGATGGCGTTGCCCATCTCGGTCAGCGCCGTCGGGCAGACGTCGGGACAGAAGGTGTAGCCGAAATACACCAGCATCAACTTGCCCTTGAACCCCGCCTCGGTGACCGGCTTGCCGTTCTGGTCGGTGAGCGAGAACGGCCCGCCGACCGCCGGCATCGTCGGCGTGCCGCCGGTCATCCGTCCGGGGTGCTGGTAAAGCTGGACCGCGGCGAAGGCCAAGGCGCCGACGATGAGGACGACCGCCAACAGGCCGGTGCGCCGGCGGATGAACGGCGTCGCCGCCGGCTTCGCCGGCTCGCCGCCGTGGCTCGCGCCGTCTTTTTCCGGTTTTGCCATCACCCGCGCCCTCCCCGGCGCTGCCGATCGCCTTATGATAGGTCAGAGGCCCGGATCATCAAGCCACAAGGCCCCAGAAAAAGGCACAAGAATAAGGCCCAAGGAAAGACCCTAGGATAACGACCCGCGGCGGCCGGCGGTGGTATGATCGAGGGAACCCGAGGATCGACGCCATGACCGACCGCCAGACAGCCGAGCGCCGGCCCAAAAAGGCCCTGAAGCGGGGCTGGACCACCGGCGCCTGCGCCACCGCCGCCGCCACCGCCGCCTATCAGGCGCTGATCACTGGCGACTTCCCCGATCCGGTGACGATCACGCTGCCGAAGGGCGAGGAGCCGGCGTTCGCCCTGAAACGCGCCGAACTCGAGGGCGAGCACGCCACCGCCAGCATCATCAAGGACGCCGGCGACGATCCGGACGTCACCCATGGCGCCGAGATCGTCGTCACCGTAGCACTCGGCAAAAAGGGCGAAGGCATCCGCTTCCACGCCGGGCCGGGCGTCGGCCGGGTGACGCGGCCGGGTCTGGCGCTCGCCGTCGGCGAGCCGGCCATCAACCCGGGCCCGCGGGCGATGATGGAAGGCGTGATCAAGGACCTCGCTCGCCGCCACGGCAGGAGCCCCGACGTCGCCATCACGGTTTCTGTCCCCGGCGGCGAGCAATTGGCGAAGCGGACGATGAACGGCCGGCTCGGCATCGAGGGCGGGCTTTCCATCCTCGGCACCACCGGCGTGGTGATCCCGTATTCGTGCGCATCCTGGATCCACTCCATCCACCGCGGCATCGACGTGGCGCGGGCCGGCGGCCACCATCACGTCGCCGCCGCCACCGGCGCCACCTCAGAGGCGGCGGTGCGGGAACTGACCGGGCTGCCCGAGGTGGCGTTGATCGACATGGGAGACTTCGTCGGCGGACTCTTGAAATATTTGCGCAAGCACCCGGTCGAAAGGCTGACGCTCGCCGGCGGCTTCGGCAAGATGGCGAAGCTGGCGCAAGGCCACGTCGATCTGCACTCGTCGCGCTCGCGGGTCGACATGAAGGCGCTGGCCGACATGCTAGGATCGCTCGGCGCGCCGCCAGCCGCCGTGGCCACGGCCCGGAAGGCCAACACCGCGGCGGAGGTGTTGGGTATCGCCGAGCAGCACGGGCTGGCGCTCGGCGATCTGGTCGCCAGGCAGGCTCGCGAGACGGCGCTGGCGACGCTCGCCGGCGACACCGCGGTCGAGGTGGCGGTATTCGACCGCGAGGGTGGCCTCGTCGGTCATGCCCTCTAAGACGGTATTGATCCTCGGCGGCACCCACGAGGCGCGCGAGCTCGCCAGACGCCTGACGCTCGAGATGGGGAAAAGGCTGCGCGTCATCACCTCGCTCGCCGGGCGGCGCGAGTCGAAGCCGGGGCTGGCGGGCGAGGTGCGTGTCGGCGGCTTCGGCGGCATCGCCGGGCTTTCCCAGTATCTCGCCGATACCGGCGTCGATCTGGTGGTCGACGCCACCCATCCGTTCAGCGCCACCATCTCCGACCATGCCGGCGTCGCCTGCACGGGGGCGGGCGTGCCGCGCCTGCAGCTCCGCCGCCCGGCGTGGCGGATGCCGAAGAAGGCCGACTGGATCGAGGTCGCGAGCCTGGCCGAGGCAGCGGAAATCCTGCCGAAGTTCGCGAGGCGCGTGTTGCTCACCACCGGCGCCCGCGGGATCGAGGCGTTTGCGAAGCTTCCCGGCATCTGGTTCCTGGTGCGCCTGATCGACGCCCCGAAGGGGCCGTTGCCGCTCGCCCGCTACGAGGTGGTCACCGGCATGCCGCCCTATGGGTTGGAGGACGAACGCGCGCTCTTGAAGCGCCACGACATCGACACGCTGGTCGCCAAGCGCTCCGGCGGCCA
>JACPJY010000146.1 GCA_016187325.1 Rhodospirillales bacterium
TATTATCTGCACGAGGCCCAGCGCATGGCGATGTTGCCGGCGCGTATGTTCGCCCAGGCCGTCAAGTCCGGGGCCCACCATCTTTGGAATCCATTCCTCGAGACACCGTTTGGTCGTTCGCTGACAGCGGCCGCCGATGTGTTCGAGCACGTGACGCGCCGCTACGGCAAGCCCGACTGGGACCTGCCGGCGACGGAGATCGACGGCAAGTCGGTGCCGGTCACGGAAGAGGTGCTGATCAAGCGTACTTATTGCCACCTCCTCCATTTCCGCCGCGACGCCGAGCGCCACGACCCGAAGCTGCTGATCGCGGCGCCGCTTTCCGGCCATTTCGCGACCCTGCTCCGCGGCACCGTCGAGGCGATGCTGCCCGACCATGAGGTCTACATCACCGATTGGCAGGACTGCCGGATGATCCCGGTGACATCGGACCGTTTCAACCTCGACGACTACATCGACTACCTAGTCGACTTCCTGCATTTCCTCGGTCCCAATACCCACGTGCTGGCAGTCTGTCAGCCAAGCGTGCCGGTGCTGGCCGCGGTGTCGGTGATGTCGGCCTGGGGCGATTTTTGCGCGCCAGCGACGATGACGCTGATCGGCGGGCCGATCGACACCCGCAAGAGCCCGACCGCCGTCAACAAACTCGCCGAATCGCAGCCAATCGAATGGTACGAACGCAACGTCATCGCTACCGTGCCGCCGCCCTATCCGGGGATGATGCGCAAGGTGTATCCCGGATTTATCCAGCTTACGAATTTCATCTCGATGAATTACGAGCGCCATCTCGCGTCATTGGGCGAGTTGTTTGACCACCTGGTCGAGGGCGACGAGGAGGAGGCCGAGAAAAAACGCTCCTTCTACGAGGAATATTTAGCGGTCATGGACTTGCCGGCAGAATTCTATCTGCAGACGGTGAAGACCGTATTCCAGGACCACGCCCTGCCGAAAGGCGAGATGACGTCGCGCTGGCACCCGATCAACCCGGAACGCATCGTCCGCACCGCCATCATGTGCGTCGAGGGCGAACTCGACGATATCTCGGGCGTCGGCCAGACCAAGGCCGCGCTGGAGCTCGCCGTCAACTTGTCGTCGGAGCGCAAGGCCTATCACCTGCAGCGGGGCGCCGGCCACTACGGCGTGTTCAATGGCGGCAAATGGCGCCGCGACATCGCGCCAGCAATCAAGCGCTTCATCCGCGATCACGACCACGAGATCGGCGCCAAGCGCGAGCGCCGCGTTGCCGTTCCCGAGTGGCACGGCGCCGACCGCCGCCAGCGCCGGCACGAGGGGCCGGACCGGCGCAAGCGAGCGGCGCCGTCCGAACCTGGCAGCGCGGGTGCGACGACGAAACGGGCCGCGACTAAGGCACCGGGCACAGGCCGCCGTCGACGTTGATGGCGGTGCCGGTGACGTAGGAGCCGGCGTCGGAGGCCAGGAAGCACGCCATGTTGGCGAATTCCTCCGCCTTGCCGACCCTTCCGAGCGGGATGATCTTGCCCATTTCCGCGTAGAACAGCGCCAGCGAATTGCCGCCACCCTGCTTGGCGTGCCGGCGTTCCCACTGGTCGCTTTCGATCCGTCCGACATGGAGAGAATTGATCAGCACGTTGTAGGGTGCGTATTCGCCGGCCAGCGTCTTGGTCAGGGCCAATCCCGCGGCGCGGCTGACGGCCGTCGGCGCACCTTCAGCCGGTGGTGCCTTGGCGCCGGTATTGAGAATATTGATGACGCGCCCCCAGCGCCGCGATCTCATCTCCGGCAGCACCAGTCGGCAAAGCCGGATCGCCGCGAACAGCTTCAAGTCCAGATCGGCCCGCCAATCGTCGTCCGTGATCTGCTCGAACGGCGCCCGTTGCGAAGTGCCGGCGTTGTTGACCAGGATATCGATCCGGCCGAGCGCACTTTTCGCGGTCTCGAAGACGCGGGTGCAATCGTCCGCCCGGCTGACGTCGCCGGCGATGGCGACCACTTCGGTCGCGACCTTTTTCCTGATCGCCGCGGCCGCCCGGTCCAACATGTCGCGGCGCCGGGCGACGATGGCGACGTTTGCCCCCGACTGCGCGAAGCGGCTTGCCATCGCGAACCCGATGCCCAGGCTGCCCCCCGTTATGATGGCGTTGCGTCCGTCCAGGCGAACCTCCATGACTCCCTCCTCGCTCGAATTTGGGACGCGCGCGATCGCGCTCCCGATAAAGCCCGTATTGTAACAATTGAACGGGCGTTACGAAGGCCCTTGGTGCGGCGAAGCGGCGCATGCTACGGTCGCCGGAAACAAACCGAACCCGGGGGAACCCGCGCGGCGCAAGGCCGTGCCGGGGAAACGTCGCGACGCCGAACGGCGTTCGTCCTCCCGTCGGATCTACGCCCAGCAACCCGTTTGACGGACGGAAGGTGATCGCATGAGTTACACGGCCCATACCCTGTTGCCGACGTCGCTGGTCGGTTCGTACGCGCAGCCGGAATGGCTGATCGACCGCAAAAAGCTGGCCGGACGCTTCCCGCCCAGGACGCGGGCGTTGGAGCTGTGGCGGGTCGGGCCGGAATGGCTGGAAGAGGCGCAAAACGACGCCACCATTCTCGCCATCCGCGACCAGGAGCGGGCCGGCCTCGACATCATCACCGACGGCGAGATGCGCCGCGAGAGCTATTCCAACCGCTTCGCCACCGCGCTCGAGGGCGTCGACATCGACAACCCCGGCACGGCGCTCGACCGCAGCGGCCATCCCAACCCGGTGCCGCGGGTGGTGGGCAAGGTCCGCCGCAAGCGCCCGGTCGAGGTCGAGGACGTGAAGTTCTTGCGCGCCAATACCGAGCGGCGCATCAAGATGACCGTGCCGGGCCCGTTCACCATGTCGCAGCAGGCGCAGAACGACTTCTATGAGGACGAAGCCGAGTTGGCGCTCGACTACGCCGCCGCTGCCAACGAGGAGATCAAGGATCTGTTCAAGGCCGGCGCCGACGTCGTGCAGCTTGATGAGCCCTACATGCAGGCGCGCCCCGATAAGGCCCGCAAGTTCGGCCTCCAGGCCCTGAATCGGGCACTCAAGGGTGTGAAGGGCGAGACCGTCGTGCACATCTGTTTCGGCTACGCCGCCATTATCCACCAACGCCCGACGGGCTATTCGTTTTTACCGGAGCTCGCCGGCTGCCCGGCCCACGGCATCTCCATCGAGACGGCCCAGTCGTCGCTCGACTGCACGGTGCTGGAGAAATTGCCGGAGAAGAAGATCATCTTGGGCGTGCTCGATCTGTCGACGCCGAAAGTCGAGACCCCGGAGCAGGTCGCTCAGCGCATCCGCCGGGCGCTGCCGCATTGCCCGGCCGAGCGCATCATCGTCGCGCCGGACTGCGGCCTCAAGTACCTGCCGCGGGAGTCCGCCTTCGGCAAGATCAAGGCGATGGCCGCCGGCGCCGAGATCGTGCGCCGCGAACTGAGTTGACGATGCGGCCGAATACGTACGCACAGCCCGACTGGCTGATCGACCGGGCACAATTGGCAAAGAGCTCGCCGCCCCGGGTTCGCGCCCGCGAGCTGTGGCGGGTGGCGCCGGAGTTCCTGGAAGAGGCGCAGAACGATGCCACCATCCTCGCCATCCGCGACCAGGAGCGGGCCGGTCTCGACATCATTACCGACGGCGAGATGCGCCGCGAGAGCTATTCCAACCGCTTCGCGACCGCGCTCGACGGCCTCGATCTCGACAACCCGGCGATCGTATTTAGCCGCAGCGGCCGGCCGAGCCCGGTGCCGCGCGTTGTCGGCAAGATCCGCCGCCGGCATCCGGTCGAGATCGAGGACGTGAAGTTCCTGCGCGACAACACTGCCCGCCGCATCAAGATGACCGTGCCCGGCCCGTTCACCATGACCCGCCAGGCCAAGAACGAGTTCTACGAGGATGAGGAAGAGATGGCGCTCGATTATGCCACCGCCGTCAACGCCGAGATCAAGGACCTGTTCAAGGCCGGCGCCGACGTCGTGCAGATCGACGAGCCCTACATGCAGGCCGATCCGGACAACGCCCGCAAGTTCGGCCTCCGAGCCCTGAATCGGGCTCTCGATAGCGTCGAGGGCGAGACCGCCGTCCACATCTGTTTCGGCTACGCGGCCTTAGTCAAAGATCGCCCGTCGGGCTATTCATTCTTACCCGAGTTGGCTGGCTGCACGGCGCACGGCATCTCCATCGAGACGGCCCAATCGTCGCTCGACTGCACGGTGCTGGAGAAATTGCCGGAGAAGAAGATCATCCTCGGTGTATTGGACTTGTCGACGCCAGAGGTCGAGACCCCGGAGCAGGTCGCTCAGCGCATTCGCCGGGCGCTGCCGCATTGCCCGGCCGAGCGCATCATCGTCGCGCCGGACTGCGGCCTCAAGTACCTGCCGCGGGAGTCCGCCTTCGGCAAGATCAAGGCGATGGCCAACGGCGCCGACATCGTGCGCCGCGAGCTCGGCAGATAATCACCGGGGCCGCGCCCGGCCTTCGCGGTTGAGGCCTCACGCTTTCGGCAGGCAGGCGGCGAGGCCTTCTATCAGGTCCTCTTCCGAGAACGGCTTGATGATGATGCGGTCGGCGCCGAATTCCCCGGCCAATTTCAAGAAATCCAGGTTGCGGGTGCGGCCGCCGCCGGAGATGGCGATGATCTTCAAATCCGGATATTCGCCCTTCAGCTCGACGATCGTCTCGAGGCCTTCCTTCTCGGGCATGATCATGTCGGTGATCACGATATCGCACGGGTTTGCCCGTTGGAATGCCGTGCCTTCATTGCCGTTTGCGGCTTCGACCACCTCATGACCGGCCGCCTCGAGCATTTCCCTGAGCGTGAACCGTGCCAGCTCTTCGTCGTCGATGACAAGTATTCGGGCCATGCCTTCCACTCCCTAGTCCACGGATTGTAAAATCTCTTCCTTACCGGCGCGGTTGCTGCCACCGGCTTGCTCATCCATCACCGGCAGATAGATATCGAACGTGGTGCCTTTGCCGATCTCGCTCGCAACATCGATGAAGCCGCCGTGTTTGGTGACGATGCCGTAGACCGTGGCCAGCCCCAGGCCGGTGCCCTTGCCGACTTCCTTGGTGGTGAAGAAGGGCTCGAAGATGCGACGCATCGTATTCTGATCCATGCCGTGGCCGGTGTCCTTGACCCGAATCTTGGCGTAGGCGCCGGGCTTGGCGTTCTTGGGCGATTCCGCGTCGTCTAGGCCGATTTCGGCCCGCGTCAGCGAAACCCGCAGCGTTCCCGGCCTGCCTTCCATGGCGTCGGCGGCGTTGGTCATCAGATTCATCAGCGCGGTTCCGATCTGGGTGGCGTCGGCGAATACCTTGGCACCATCGAGGGACCGACGCTCCTCGATCGTCACCGTCGACGGCAAGGTGGTGCGCAGCAGGCCCAGGGTCTCGTCGATGACCTCGCCGACGTCGATCGGCGCCTGTTTCGCTTCCTCCTGGCGGCTGAAGGTCAGGATCTTGCCGACCAAGTCCTTGGCGCGGATGGCCGCCTGGATGACTTTTTCCAGCCGCTCCCTGTGCTCGCTCGAATTCGGAAGCCGCTTGATCGTCATCTTGGTGAGCGCCAGGATCGGCAACAGCATGTTGTTGAAGTCGTGCGCGATGCCGCCGGCGAGGTTGCCCAGCGATTCCATCTTCTCGGCCTGCTTCAGGAGATTCTGCTCGGCGACGCGCTGGGTGATGTCCTGATGGGTGCCGACGAAATGGGAAATATGGCCGTCTTCCGTCATGATCGGGAAGATGGTGGCGCCCGCCAGAAACAGCGTGCCATTCTTGCTTCTGTTGTGGAACGTGCCGTGCCACCCCTTGCCTGCGGCGATCGTCGCCCACATGCGTTCGTAGACGTTCGACGGAGTCTGGCCGGATTTCAGGATACGCGGGTTTTTGCCGATCGCCTCTTTGGCCGCGTAGCCGGTCATCTGCGTGAATGCATCGTTGACGTACTCGATCGTACCCTTCGTATCTGTGATGATCATCCCTGTCGGGCTTTGCTCGACGACGCTCGACAGCTTACGTATCTCTTCCTCCGCCCGCTTCAATTCGGTGATGTCGACGGCGACGGTGCCGACGAGGGGTGCTTTGCCGTCCACGTCGATGATCGGGAACTTCGTGATCTCCATGACGTGGACCGTACCGTCGGCCCGTTTTTTCTTCTCCTGCCGACTCACCACCTTTCTCTGTTCTACCACCGCCCTATGTTGTTTCATTCTGGCGTCGATAACGGCCGACGGCTCGCCGATTATTTCCTCCGTCAGTCTGCCTAGTATTCCCTTTTCGGGTTTCCCGTACCACTCCTCGAACTTTTTATTGATCAGAACGAACCGCCCGTCTATATCCTTGAGGTTAATCCCTACGGGCAAATTGTCGACGACGATGCGGAAACGTGCCTCGGTTTGGCGGCCGCCTCGGTTTGGCGGCGCGCCTCTTCCGCCCTTTTTTGCTCGGTGATATCGGTGCTAGTACGGACGAAGCCGCCATCCGGAAGCGGATTGCTGCGGAGCTCGACGATCCGGCCGTTGCGCAGGTCGAATTCGTACCGCAGCCGCCGGTTCTGCCGCGCCAGCTCCAAGCGGCGCCTGACGTGCTCCTCGATATCGCCCGGCCCGTAGCGTCCCTTTTGGGCATTGAAGCGCGCCAAATCCTCGAACTTGACTCCCGGACGGGACAACTTAGGGGGCAGTTCGTACGATTCGGCGTGGCGGCGGTTGATTAGAGTGCACGTCAGATCAGCATCGACCGCGTAAATTCCCTGGTCCATGCTTTCGAGAACGATCTCCAATTCCCGCGTCTTCGTGCGCAGGCTTTCTTCCGCCCGCTTGCGCTCGGTGATGTCGATGATGCCGGTGCCGATAGCGATGGGTTCGTCGTCGGGGCCGAGGATCGGGAATTTCTGCACCAGCACGTCGCGCGTCGCTCCGTTCGGGTAGGTGACGCGCCGCTCCTGCTCGACCAGCGTCCTGGTTTGGAGGACCATCTTTTCCTGGGCCCGCACCCGTGCCGACGACTCTTTGTCGAGGAACTGGTCATGGGTCTTGCCGACGATCCGTTCCGGCGTCGTTCCGTACCAGTTGCAGAACACCTTGTTGGCGACCAGGTTGCGCCCTTCCAGGTCCTTGATGACGACCGCGGCCGGCGAATAATCGACGATGGCGCGGAAGAAGGCCTCGCTTTCGCGCAAAGCTGCTTCTTTCCGTTCGAGTTCGGTGATGTCGACGAAGGAAAGCGCGATGCCGCCTTCCGGCGTTCGCGCCTCGTGCAGGATGTAAGTGTTGCCATTGGAAAACCGGCGGATAATCCGGCCTTTCGGATTGCGATGGTGGTTCATCCGTTCGCGGATGAATTCCTCTTGCCGGCCGACGGCCTCGGGGATCGTACCTTGTCCGACGTTGGCCCTGACCATGTGTTCGAAGGTTAGTCCTTTTTCGAGAGCCTCCGGAGCGATCGGATTGAGACGCGCGTATTCGGCGTTGAACGCCACCAGACGATCTTTGGCGTCGAACAGGGCGAAAGCTTCCTGCATGCTATCGATGGCGCCGCCCAGGCGCATGGCGCTGGCGCGGAGCGCCCGTTCCATCCGCCTGCTCTCGGTCATGTCGATGATGACCGTGCCGACGGCCATGATTTCGCCCTTCTGATCGAGAATCGGGTATTTCTGCAGGATCACGTCGCGAGTAATGCCGTCGGGAAAGGCGATTTCGACCTCCGCCTCGACCAGGGCCTTGGTTTCGAGCACCCGCCGTTCCTGGGCTTGGATTCGCTTGGCGGTCTCCTTTTCCAGAAAGTCGGCCGCCGTCTTGCCGACCACCTCTTCCAGCGTGGCCGCGTACCAGTCACACACCATCTTGTTGACGACCCGGTAGCGGCCGTCGAGCGTATTGATGAAGATGGCGGCGGGAGCGTGATCGATGGTGGCCCGGAACAGCGTCTCGCTTTCCTTGAGCGCGTCCTCGGCTCTCTTCCGTCGCGTGATGTCGCGGGTGACGCCGACCAGGCCGATGATCTTGCCCTCGCGGTCGCGGATCGGCGCCTTGGTGGCCGCGAGGCAGCGCACCGTGCCGTCCTTCTTCCGGACTTCCTCGATGCGATCGAGCAGCGGTTTGCCGGTGGCGAAGATCCGTTCCTCTTCCTCATATCGCATGCGGGCGCGGTTTGGCGGCAGGAAATCGTCCGCCAGCTTTCCGACGACGGATTCCGCGTTTTCAGCGTTCAAGACCCGCACTTCCGCTTCGTTGAGGCGGAGATAGCGGTGCTGCCGGTCCTTGAAGTAGATGGAAAGCGGCAGGCTGGCCATCAGGTTTTGCAAAAGCCTGCGTTCCATGTCGAGCTCTTCATCGGCCCTTCTTTTGGCGCGGCGCGCCTCGGCCTCGCGCAGCTCGCGCTCGATGGCCGGCGCCAGGCGCGCAAGGTTGCCCTTCAGGATCAGGTCGTGGACGCCGGCCCGCATCACTTCCGCGGCCTTTTCCTCGCCGATGGTGCCGGAAACGACGATGAACGGCATATCGAGGCCGTGCTCCCTGACGATCCCGAGCGCCGCCAGCGAGTTGAATCCGGTCAACCCGTGGTCGCACAGCACCACGTCCCAGGCCTGCCTTTTGAGGGCGGCGTGTAGACTGTCCGCCGTCTCGACCCGTTGGTGCCGGATGCTGAGGCCGCTTTTTTCCAGGTGCCGCACCAGCAACAGGGCGTCGCCCTCAATGTCCTCGACGATCAGGACATTGAGCGGTCGGGCTTTCGAAGAATCTTTCTTCGACGGCTTGGCGCCGGTTCGTTTATCCATGGCGGTTCACGCGGTTTCGGGAGGCGGCTCGTTGACGAGCAGCCAGTACAGTCCCAGTTTCGAGACCGCCTCGGTGAACTTGTCGAACTCGACCGGCTTGCGGACATAGCTGTTGCAACCGAGGTCGTAGCTCTTGACCATGTCCTCCTGCTCGTCCGACGACGTCAGCATGACCACCGGCAACCGCTTCGTGCGCCCGTCCGCGCGCACGCGTTCGAGGACTTCCAGCCCGCTTACTTTGGGCAGCTTGATGTCCAGCAGGATTACCGCGGGGTCGCGGGAATTGCGGTCGGCGTATTTGCCACTCTTGAATACGTAATCGAGCGCCTCGGCGCCGTCGCGGACGATCTCCACCTGGTTGACGACGTTGATTTTCTTCAAGGTGCGCATGATCAGCATCTCGTCGTCCGGGTTGTCTTCCACGATCAAAATGGTTTGATCCACGGGTGAGTTCCTCCTTGCTCAAAGGGTGAAATATACGGTTGCGCCCTTGTCGACCGCCGCCTCCGCCCACACCCGGCCGCCATGACGATGGACGATGCGCTGGACGGTGGCGAGCCCGATGCCCGTTCCTTCGAACTCGCTCGCATTGTGAAGACGCTGGAAGGGCTGGAACAGCTTGTCCGCGTAAGCCATGTCGAAACCGGCGCCGTCGTCGCGAACGAAATAGGCGCGGGTACCGTTGTGGCTGGTGGCGCCGAACTCGATGGTCGCCGTTTGCTTCTTCGACGTGTATTTCCACGCGTTGCCGAGCAAGTTCTCGAAGGCGGCGCGCAGCAGCCGTTCGTCGCCCGTGGCGGTAAGGTCGGGGGCGATATTGAACTCGACGGCGCGATCTGGCGCCGTTTGTCGGAGCCCCTGGGCAACCGCGCCGGCGATCGTCGACAAATTCACCGTCCCTTTTCGGACCTCGCTGCGGGTGACGCGGGAAAGTTTCAACAGGTCGTCGATCAGCATCGCCATGGTCTGGCACGCCTTCTTTACCCGCTGCAGGTAGCTCCGGCCCGTGTCGTCGAGCCTGTCGCCGTAGTCCTCAACCAGCGCCTGGCAGAAGCCGTCCATGCCCCTGAGCGGGGCCCGCAGGTCGTGGGAGACGGAGTAGCAAAAAGCTTCCAACTCGTGGTTGGCGGCTTCCAGTTGGCGGGTGCGTTCCTCAAGGGACGTGGTGGACGTCTCCAACGCGTCCGCCATGTCGTCGAAGGCGCGCGCGGCTTCCCCGATCTCGTTATTCAACAGCAGGCAGGCGCGGGCCTGTTGGTCGCCGCCGCCAAACTTCCGAATTGCCGTTTTGACGGTCTTCAGCGGCCGGAACACTTCTCGGAACAAGGCGATCCAGATTCCCGCCAGCACCACCGCCAGGAGGCCGCCGGCGGCTATGTGCAGCCACCGTGCGTGCAGAAGCTGGCGGATGGTCTGTTCGTTGGCTCGCCGCTCCAACCTGGAGGCCAGGGACAGGTTTTCCCGCACCGCCGTCTGTAGCTGGACTTCGATCTGCTGACTAGCGGCGCGCGCCATTTGATTGGGGGCGCCTTCATCCCGTTTTGCTTCGGCGATCTCCGCCAAGCGCGGGAACAGGTTCTTCACTTTCATGAAATTCTCGCGTATCGCCGCCAGGATCGGAGCCGATTGGGGGTCCGCCAACTCGGGAGCAACGATCAGGCGGGCCAGCGTCTCGCCGGCTTGGTTCCATTGGGTTCTGGCGCGCTCGCCCGGATGCAGCAGGTAGTCCTCAAGCACCAGGTTGCGTCGGATCACGGTTTCGACAATGGCGTGCGCCGCGCTCTCGCGGGCGATCGCCTGGTCGGTCCAGCGGGTGGAAATGACGATTTCGGCGCCGGCTATCGCCGCCGACACGGCCGAGGCCAACACGCCGATGATGATGATCGTCCGGATCCGCATCTATCGCACCACCGTGATCGCCCGCGGCTTGACCGCATCGAGACCCCGCAGATAGATCACATTCAGGTAGTTCGGAACGGTTGGCGTATTGACGAGCTTGTTGCGGATGGCCCACCGGGCCTGCGCTTCCAGGCGCGACAGCAGCGACTGGTCGAGCGACACCCGCGGCGGCCTTCGCGGCCAGACGGCAGCGACCTGCGCCGGCGCGATGCCCAGCCGCTCGGCGACGATCCTTTTTGCCGCGGCGGAATCGGCCTGGACGTATTCCTCGGCCCGGATCAGGGCGCGCAGGATCTTGACGACGGCGTCCGGTCTTTTGTCGAGGAACGCGTCGGAGACGACGACTTGGACCGTCTGGTCGTACAGCCCGGGGGCATCGAATACGACGGCGTTGCCGCCGAGGAGCACCTTCGCTTGGCTGATGATGGGCTCCCGCATGGAGATGGCGTCGACCGCACCGCTCGACAGGATTTCAGGTAATCGGTGTGGCGCCGCGAACGTAATCTCGACCTCATGGTCGGCGATGCCGTGATTGGCAAGGAATAGCGACAGGAAGAAGTGGACAGCCGACGCGCTTTGGGTGGCTATGCGTTTGCCGCGCAGGTCCCGAGGCGTCGAGATGCCGCGGTCCTTGCGCGCGATCACTCGGTTATGATTGTCAACCGCGTAGATGGTGGCGATGATCTTGAAGTCGTTCCTGTCAAACCCGGAGAGCGCGATCAGGACGTCGGGGGCTGTGACTAGGTCTTCCTTTCCGGCGAACAGCCCTTCCATCAGCGCAATCTTGCCGCTCGGGTATTCGGTTACCGCGATCCGCAATCCCTGGTCCGCGAAATAACCCTGCTTCAGAGCGACGAGGACGATGGCGATGTCCGGCTGCAGCGGCAGCCCGATGCGGAGGACTTCCTCGGTCGTTCCCCGCTCGGCGGCCGTCGCCTGTGTGGCACCCGCCCATGCGCCGCAAAAGCCGATCAATCCGGCCAACAGGATCGCCAATCCCGGCCTCATCCGAAATCCCCTTCGGTATGGCTAGTGCCCCGGATTGTCAGCGAAAATCCCGGGCTCACATCGCCTACGCAAGTCTAGGATTCGCCAGCCCCGACCTGAATTGGGGAGTCTCCCTAAGCAATAGGGGAATTCCTGATCGCCGCGCCGCTGGACGTACACACCCCGGCCCCTTGTACGGCGCGGCTATCGCGGTACGGCGCGGCTATCGCGGTCAGATCGGCAAGGCCGGCTGGCGCGAATTCCCAGGGTTGCGGCCGAGGCCTTTGCGCACGAGGTCGATCAGGACCTCGTCGTTGACCGGCTTTTCGATATAGGCGAGCGCGCCGTCGGCCACCGCGCGGGCGGCGGTTTCCGGCGAGCCGTAGGCGCTCATGACGATGGTCGTCAGGTTGGGGTAACGGTCCTTGATCTCCTGCTGCAGCCGGAGCCCGCTCATGCCCGGCATCTTCACGTCGACGATCACGCACCCCGACCGCGTCGGCGCCACCGCGTCCAGGAAATCGAGCGCCGACGGGAACGCCTGCACCGGCAGGTTCAACGACGAGATCAGCCAGCACAGCGAACTCCGCACCGCCGCGTCGTCGTCGACAACGAAAACGGTCGGATCCTTGTTGGCCATGTGATTCCTTTCAACGACGGCCGGGTCGGTTCCAGAGGCACGGCCATGCGTCGGCGTCTGGTGACTGTTCAACGCTTTACCCTGCCATGCTAGCGCTTTCCCCCTCGGGCGCGTAATTGGGTGAGGCCCTAGGACGAATAGGAGCTTTCCTTAGTCAGCCCCAGCTTGGTCGCCATGGCGACCAGCTCGGCGAACGATTTGGCCCGCATCTTCTTCATCACCTTGGCGCGGTGGATTTCGACGGTTTTCTGGCTCAGCCCGAGGTCGGCGGCGATAGCCTTGTTGGGGAGGCCGGCGATCAGCCCGCGGAAGACCTCGGTTTCGCGCGGCGTGAGCGTGTCATACCGTCCGCGGATTTCGTTGCCTTGCGCGATCTCCCGGACGGCGCGGGTGTTTTTCTCCATCGCCTTCGAGACCAGCTCCAGCACCTGCTGATCATTGAACGGCTTTTCGACGAAGTCCACCGCGCCAGCCTTCATGGCGCGGATCGCCATTGGCACGTCGGCGTGACCGGTAACGATGATCACCGAGAGATTGGCGGCGCGGTCCTTCAGGATCTCCTGCAACTGCAGGCCGCTGGTTCCCGGCATCCGCACGTCGATGAGAACGCAGCCGGTGGGCGTCGGATCCAGTGCCTCCAGGAATTCCTCGGCCGACGCGAACGCTTTCACCGGCATCTTCACCGACGAAAGCAGCCAGACGAGCGAGTCGCGCACCGCGTCGTCGTCATCGACGATGTAAACGGTCGGCTCAGGGAGCAACATGTTTGCCGCCTGTGCCGGTGGGCAGGGTGAAATGGAAGCTGGCGCCTTCGTCGCCTTCCGAGGAGAACCAGATTCGCCCCCGGTGGCCGGTGACAATGGAGCGGCTGATCGACAGCCCCATGCCGAGGCCGTCGGTCTTGGTGGTGAAGAACGGCTCGAACAGGCGGCCGACGATGTCGGACGGCACGCCGGGCCCGTTGTCCTTGACGAAGATTTCGACCTCGCCGGCGCCTTCGGCCTTGGCGCCGATTTCCAGTCGATGGTGGTTGGCGCCGTCGCTGTTCATCGCCGCCACTGCGTTGCGGATCAGGTTCAGGAGGACCTGCTGGACCTGGATCGAATCCGCCATCACCGGCGGCAGCACCGTCGGCACCTCGACCGCGACCTCGATGCCGCTCATGTTGATCTCGCCGGCCAGCAGCGACATGACCTCGTCAATGGTCGTGCGCAGATCGATGCGTGTTTTCTTCGGTTCCGAGCGGTTCATGAAGCCGCGGATCTTGCGGATGATGTCGCCGGCGCGGAGCGCCTGCTCGGCGACCAGCTCCATGATCGGCAGCAGGTCGACCGAATCGCCACCGCCGGCGTGCAGGCGGCGCAGCGTGCCCTTGGCGTAATTGGTGATGGCGGTGAGCGGCTGGTTGAGCTCGTGCGCTAGGCCGGCGGCCATTTCGCCCATGGTGCTGATGCGCGAGACGTGGGCCAATTCCGCCTGCAGCTCCGCCAGTTTCTGCTCGGCGCGCTTGCGCTCGGTGACATCGGCGGTAACAGTGCCGATCAGCCTCACCTCGCCCTTGGCGTCGAGCACCGGGAATTTGGTGACCTCCCTGTCATGCATCTTGCCGTCGGGGCGCGATATCCTCAACGGGCGCGTGATCACCGTTCTGGTATCGACCACCGCCTTATGGTGGGCATTCTGGATGGGCGACGCAGTCGGTAACAAATCGGGGACTTCCTCCGGCAGCTTGCCGATGACTTCACTCGCCGACACCCGATGCCATTCCTCGAATTGCTTGTTGACCATCACGTACCGGCCGTCCCTGCTTTTGATGTTGACCGCCATTGGCAGATTGTCGACGACAATTTGGAAGTATTCTTGAGTCTCCCTAAGTTCCCGGTCGGCCCGCCTCAGGTTCGTCACATCGGTGATGACCGTGCATACGGAAACGATTTCCCCGGTCGCCGAGCGCACCGGGCCCTTCGATATCAGCAGATCCCGCGTCACGCCGTCCGGATAGCGGGCTCTCGCTTCAAAGGTGTTGATTTCACCCGTCTGTTGGATCAGCTGATCACCCTTTCTGATCATCTCCTCGTGTTCCAGATTAAGATCCGACACGCTCCTGCCGACTATGTCCTCGGGTTTGGCGGCCATCCACGAGGCAAAGGTCCTGTTCACCAGCAGGTAGTGGCCGTCTCTGCCCTTCAAGGTGACCGCCGAGGGCGAATTGTCGATCACCGCGCGCAGTTGCTCGCGGTTGTTGCGCAGCGCTTCGTCGGTGCGCTTCAGCTCGGTAACGTCGGAGAAGGTCACGGCGATACCGCCTTCCGGCGTGCGGGTTTCCTTGATGATGTACCACCGGCCGTCGGTATGGCGGCGGACGATTGATCCCTTCGGATTGCGGTGCTGTTCGAGCCTTTCGCGGATGAACTCATCCTCCCGGCCGACAGCGTCGGCGATGATGCCCCGCTGGATGTTGGCGCGGATCAAATCCTCGAATGTCGCCCGTTTTTCCAAGAACTCCTGGGCGTATGGATTGATCCGGCGGTATACGTCGTTGACCATGACGACGCGGTCCTCGGCGTCGAACAGGATGAAGCCTTCCTGCATGCTTTCGATGGCGCCGCGCAGGCGCTCTTCGCCCGCACGCAGGGCGTCGCCGGCGTGTTTGCGGGAGATCGTGGAGGCCAGCATGATGGCGACCGTCTTCAGGAACAGCGCGTGGTCCTCTGAGAAAATCCGCCGGGTCTTCGTGTGGACGGCGAGGACGCCGTAGGGATGATCGGGCTCGCCGATGATGACGCTGACGCCGCTGACGACGCCGTGGTCGCGAAGTAACGGCGGCCCCTCGAACCGCGTTTCCTGGCGGAGGTCCGCGACCAGCACCGGCTGGCGGCCAAGTAAAGTGAACCCGGCTTGCGAGCTTTTGCCGGCGCTGACGATGGCCCGTCCGACCAGCCCCGGTTTCCATCCCACGCCGGCGCGGAGAAGCAGCTCGTTGCCGCCGGGCAGCAGTTCTAGGATCTTGCCGAAATCGGCGCCGAGAATCTTGGTGACCAGGACGACGGCGGTGTTCAAGAATACCG
>JACPJY010000238.1 GCA_016187325.1 Rhodospirillales bacterium
CAATTTGCTGGTCGGGCGCGGGCTTGCGCGCCGCGACCGGGTCGGCATCCTGCTGCCGCAGTCGGTGGAGACCGGCATCGCCCACGTCGCCTGCTGGAAGGCGGGGCTGGTGTCGATCCCGCTGTTCACGCTGTTCGGCGAAGATGCGCTCAAGTTCCGGCTCGCCGACAGCGGCGCCCGGGCGCTGATCACCGATCCCGAGAACCTGGGGAAAATCGAGGCGATCCAGGGCGCGCTGCCGGCGCTCGAGGTGGTGCTGGTGGCCGGCGCCGGCAAGGACGGCAAGGGATTCCACGACCTATGGCGCGGCCTCGACGCCGCCGCCGACGATTTCGCGCCGGCGATGACCGCCGCCGAAGATCCGGCATTCATCAGCTACACCTCGGGCACCACCGGCAACCCGAAGGGCGCGCTGCACGCCCACCGCACCATGCTCGGCCACCTGCCGGGCGTAGAGTTCCCGCACGAGTTCTTTCCGCAGCCGGGCGATCTGATGTGGACGCCGGCCGACTGGGCGTGGATCGGCGGGCTGATGAATGCGCTGATGGCGTCGTGGTATCACGGCGTGCCGGTGCTGGCGCACCGCGCCCGCAAGTACGACCCGGAGCAGGCGGTGCGCCTGATGGCCCGCCACCGGGTGCGCAATACCTTCATGCCACCGACGGCGCTCAAATTAATGCGCCAGGTCGAGAGCCCGGCCAAGCGCTTCGGAGTCTCCTTGCGCACGGTGGCGGTGGCCGGCGAGCCGATGGGCGCCGAGCTCCTGGAATGGGGGCGGCGGGCGCTCGGCGTCACCTGCAACGAGTTCTACGGCCAGACCGAGTGCAACCTGGTGACCTCCAATTGCGCCAAGGTGATGGAAGTGCGGCCGGGCTCGATGGGCCGCGCCGTGCCCGGCCACGTGGTCGAGGTGATCGACGACGACGGCAACGTGCTTGGGCCCGAGCGCGAGGGGCACATCGCCGTGCGTTCCCCAGACCCGGTGATGTTCCTCGAGTACTGGAACAACCCGAAGGCGACCAAGGCCAAGTTCCTCGGCGACTGGCTGCTCACCGGCGACCGCGGCAGCAAGGACGCCGACGGCTATTTCTGGTTCCTGGGCCGCGAGGACGACGTCATCACATCCGCCGGCTACCGCATCGGCCCGGGCGAGATCGAGGACTGCCTGGTCAAGCACCCGGCGGTGTCGCTGGCCGCCGCCATCGGCGTCCCCGATCCGCTGCGTACCGAGCGCATCAAGGCGTTCATCATGCTCAGGCCCGGCCATAACGGCGGTCCAGACCTGGAGAAGGATTTGCGCGACTTTGTCGACCGCCGGCTATCGCCACACGAGCGGCCGCGGCTGATCGAGTTCGTGGACTCGCTGCCGATGACAGCGACTGGCAAGATCAAACGTAAGGTCCTGCGCGACCAGGAGATCGCCAAGCTCGCCCGCAAGGGCTGACGACCGGCGGCCGGGCTGCGGCGCGATTACCTGCCTGCGCTCCTATCGTCTTTCCCGCGAAGCTTGTCCCCGTGAAGGCGGGGAGCGGGAATCCGGTTGCCCTTAAATGGCCTGGACGCCCGCTTACGCTGGCGTGACGACGCTGTATGAACGAAACGTGGTTCAGGCCGCCGTCGGCGTCACGGCGGTGATGACGAACCCATCATCGGGAGGGAAGCGCTCGGCGATCAGGCGCCGGGCCTCCGCTTCGTCGCGGGCGATCACGTCACGCACGCGGACGTCGGCCCATTGGTCGTCGAAATAGAGGTGGCTGTGGTTCTCGCGAACCTGCAAACGTACTTCCTCGTTGTAGATGGAGACTTCGAAAACGCGATGGTCGGTGGTCGATCGTGGCAACATTTTAAGCCCCGTATCCGGTGGTCCCGATGCTTCCGGTCTCCCATGGAGCCCGCCCCTCTTTTGCAACGCCTCAATTGTCGCCAAGGCGCTGTTCGATGAGGTACGGCGATTATTGCGCGCAATTGTTAACACAAGGTTTCGCGAAGTCCAGAACGGATTTCCCCGGCGGTCGATCTTTCTCCAAACGATTGACGCCGCCGGTGACGACGGCGGCGTTCTGCAATTTCCGATTCGCGGACGGCGGAGTTTCTCGGCGCCGGCGCCCCGCCTGGCGCGCTATTCGTAGTCGAGAGAGGGGTTTTTCTGGACGCTGTCGATGACAAACCCCTGCGACTTGGGGTAGCGCGCCTCGGCCCGGGTGCGGGCCTGGGTTTCGGAATCGGCGTTGATCTCGATGTAATGGAAATCCGCCCAATCGTCGGTGAAACGGCTGTGGTGCTCGCCTTCCCGGACCTTCTGGCGGACTTCCTGGTTGTAGACCGTGACTTCGAACTTGGCCATTACGACGGCTTCCTTCCCTGGGCGCGCGCATGGACCGGTCGATTCCGGCCGCCGGCGCGCCGATATAATAGGGGATTCGTCCGCCCCCGCACAACACCCCCTCGGTTGAAATATTCCGGCGCGCCAACGCCACCTTTCGCGCGCCGCCGGCGCCCGCCGAGACGTCGAAAAAAAGGCAAAACCGGGCGCTTTGCCGACGCCGTCGAACGCCCTGTCGCGGTCGCCGCGTCGGTCGGCGGAGGGCCACCTCGTGGAAAACTGAAATGCCAGCCCCGGCGACCGGGACCCGCGTCCGCCAGCGGCTCCGCAAGGTGTCCCGGCGCCATGAAATGTGCTACAATTCAAGTCCTTCAGCGGTGGCGGGACGCCCCGGCGCGGACCCGGAAGCGCGCTTTTCCTTAACGCCTCGTTAAGGTCCGCCTGGGAAGATGAAACCGGTCGAGGTTGAGGATAGATCGATGGCCGACACAGAACGCCCACAACAACAAGCGCAGTCCAAAAGGCCGACCACCGAGATGGAAGCCTTGATGGACGTGGAGGTCGAAATCACCGCCGTGCTGGGAACGGCGGAAATGCCCATATCCCAGATCCTCAAGCTTGGTCGCGGCGCCGTGGTCGAGTTGAACCGCACCGTCGGCGAAGACATCGAGGTCCACGCCAACAATCGCTTGGTCGCCAAGGGCGAAGTCATCGTCGTCGACGACCGGCTGGGCGTGACCATGACCGAAATCATCAAAACCGCTTGAGAGTTTCCCATGGGTACCGATTCAGATATTTATCGCACCGCCAACCTGCTGATACAGGAATACGGCGAAATGGCCCCGCCGGCCGCCTTCATTCGCGCCGACCAGTTGGCGGAAAAGGGCGACCTGCCCGGCCGCCGGGTGTGGTTGCGCATCGCCCGCATCGCCGAGGACCTGCTGTCCGAGAAGCGGCCGCCGAACGCGCCGCTCCACTGACGACCGACGATCACGAAGGTTTGTCCCCCTGATCGTTTTTAGGGGATAGCCACGACTGGACTTGCGCGCCGAAGCGTGGTGCGATTCAGCGATGCCCGCCCCCGTTCCCAGCGTCCGGCTGCTCGGCCTCGCGACGGCGGTGCCCGCCCATGCGCTGAGCCAGGACGCAATCAAGGCGTGGGCGCGCGAGCTGTTCAACGGCCGCACCGCCGATATCGAACGCCTGCTGCCGGCCTTCGACAATGCCGGCATCGAGACGCGCTATTCGTGTGTGCCGCTCGGCTGGCACGGCAACCGCCACGGCTGGCTGGAGCGCAACAGTCTTTACGTCGATAACGCCGTCGCGCTGCTGTCGCGGGCGGCCACGGACTGCCTCGACGCCGCCGGGCTCACGCTCGCTGACGTCGACGCGGTGGTGGCGGTTTCCACTTCCGGATTCGCCACGCCGAGCCTGGACGCGCTGGTTATCGAGCGCCTCAGGCTCAAGCGCAACGTGGCGCGCCTGCCGGTGTTCGGGCTCGGCTGCGCCGGCGGCGTCGTCGGGCTGGCGCGGGCCGCCGAGATGGCGCGCGCGGTGCCCGGCCGCCGGGTGCTGTTCCTGGTCGCCGAGCTGTGCGGGCTGACCTTCCGCGACCGCGACTCTTCCAAAAGCAACGTCATCGCCACGGTGCTGTTCGGCGACGGCGCCGCGGCGGCGCTGCTCGCCGCCGACGGCGGCGGCAAAGATTCCGAAGGCCCGCGGCTGTCGCGGGCCGCCGAACACACCTGGCCCAACTCCCTCGACGTGATGGGCTGGCATATCGAGGACGACGGCTTCGGCGTGCTGTTCTCCCAGGACATCCCGTCGCTGGTCACCCGCGAGATGCCGGCGGTGCTCGACGCCTATCTCGACGCCCACGGGCTCAAGCTCGGCGACTACGACGGCTTCGTCTGCCACCCCGGCGGCGCCAAGGTGGTGGCGGCCCTCGAGCAGGTGTTCGAGCTCGCCCCCGGCGGGCTCACGCACGCGCGCGGCGTGCTCCGCGACTATGGCAACATGTCGGCGGCGACGGTGATGTTCGTGCTCGAGCGCTTCATCGCCGACCACCGCCCCGGCCGTTACCTGATGTCGGCGCTGGGGCCGGGTTTCAGCGTCGGCTTTTTGACGCTGGAGATTCCGTGAGCGCCTTGTGGTTGGTGGTCAGCCTAGTCGCCCTGCAGCGCCTGGCCGAGCTGGCCTATGCGCGGCGCAACGAGCGGCGGCTCAGGGCTGAGGGCGGCGTCGAGGCCGGCGCCGGGCACTATCCGCTGATCGCCGGCCTGCACCTGGCGTGGCTGGCGTCCATGTTGCTGCACGTCCCGGCCGACGAGCCGGTGCGCGGGCTCTACCTGATCGCGTACCTGGCGCTGCAAGGGGCGCGGGCGTGGGTGATGGCAAGCCTGGGGCGCAACTGGACCACCCGCGTCATCGCCGTTCCCGGGCGGCCGCCAGTGCGGCGTGGCCCGTACCGCTATTTGAAGCATCCCAACTACCTGGTGGTAGCGGTCGAGATCGCGCTGTTGCCGCTCGTCTTCGGCGCGTGGCGGATCGCGGTCATCTATTCGGCCCTCAATGCGATCCTGCTTTGGCACCGGATCCGCGTCGAGAACCGGGCGCTGGCCGCCGCTAGCGGCGAAGCACCAGGGTATCGCGGCTGACCTGGTAGCCGGAAAGCCGGCCGAGGAAGCTCATCCCCAACAACGAGTTCTGCATCGGCGCGCCGTTGACGGTAGCGCGCACGTCGGCGATCCCGATCGGCCCGACGGCGACGCTGCCGAGGCGCACCGGCGCGCCGACGACGATGCCGTTGGCAGTCTCGAAGCGGCGGGTGTAGCTGAGTTTCTTGAGGTCGAAGCCGAGGCGCTCGGCGTCGGCTGGGCTCAGCACCACGTCGCTGGCGCCGGTGTCGACCAGGAAGCGAATGTTGACGCCGTCGACGGTCGCCTCGACGACGAAATGGCCGCTCGCGTCGGCGCGGAAGCTGACGGCGCCTGGCGCCACCTCGACGCCGGCGTGGGGCAACAGTTCGGCGACCATGCGGTCCTTTATGGCGAGCAACTCGAACCGGTAGCTGTAGGCGGCGAACAGCGTCACCGCGATCGCCGTCCACAGCCCCACGTTGCGAAGGATATGGCCCGGCGGCGAGCGGCGATGCAGCGCCGCGCTGCCGAGCAGCAACGCCAGCAGCACCACGCCTTGAATCAACTGGCCCTTGGCTTCGTGACCATAAAGCGCCTCTGGGTAGCGCACCGCCAGAAAGGCGATCAACAGCACCGGCAAGGCCGCCGCCAAGATCCACAGCCAGAATACCCGCTGCTTCGCCATTCACGCCGCGCGGCAGCCGGGATTCACAGCCTGCCGTCCTTGGACGAGTCGTCCGCCTTGGGTTTGCTGTCGGCCGCCTTCTCCACCCAATTATAGAACGTCAGGAAGCCTTTGCCGGCCGCCCACAGGACGGCCAGGATCGCCGCCGCCAGTACGCCTACTTTCAGGTAGGCGAGCAACAGCCCCTCGGCGAAGCTCATGGTTTGGCCTTGGTCTCGCCGGCGCCGGCTGGTCCATCGATGCAATGATAGACGCTGACGCGCTTGCGGATGCCGATGCCGTAGGTGTCCTGAGCTCCCATCTGCACCAGCTTCGCCTGCTTGCCGAACTTGGCGCAGTGCTGCTCGGCGAGCAGCGTGGCGACGCCCGGATATTCGGCGAAATGCTCGATGGCGATATCGTCCGGGCCCGAGGTTACCGTACAGCCGGCGAGCGCGGCCGCGGCAAAGGCCGCCAGCACAAACGCCAGCCGTGCCGGGCGGTGCGCTCTATGAAGGCCCGGAATCAGCGCTTGGCCGCGCATGTTGCGTCACCCGTCCATGGACATCGCGTTCGTCGACCGTACACCAAGCACGGTGGCGACGCAAAAGACGGGCTGGGCGCGCGCGGCCCGCGTTCAGCGCAGCGCGTACGGCTTGAAACGGATCACGATCGCCGGGCGAAAGCGCGGCCGGATTCCGGCGGCGCGGGCAAGCGTGCGCAACAGCGTCCACATCATCGTCGTTCGATCCCGGTGGGCCGGCGGCAATGCCGGCCCGAGAGCCCCGCTAGGCCCCGACCCAGGCGAAGATCTTGGCGAAGTCGGTCCAGAAAAACAGCATCGCCGCGATGCTGTACAGCGCCACCGTCGACCACAGAAGTGGGCTCTCCCACAGGTCGTTTTTCTCGACCTTCTTCATAACCCTGGTTGTCGCGTTCATGGTTCTTCTCCCGCGTTTTTGTCGGTTGGTTATGAGAAACGCTAGGCGCCGGACTCTTTATGAATCGTTAACGGCACCCCGGGGGCGCCGCTGAAAACGGATAAGTCCTTGTACTTCAGTAAGTTGGAGATAGATAGCCGGGCTTATTGACCCTGCTGCCGGGCTTTCATTGAATCGTAGGCGATCTTACCGCTGACATGCAGAAGGTCCTCGATCTCGCGGGTGGTGCAGGCGCCGGTCAATGCCGCTGCCAGCGACGTTGCCACCAGCGCGCCCGCCGCCCCGCGCCGCCACCGGGCGGGCGGCCGCAACCGGTCCTCGATCGATGCCATTGCCGTCATGGTAACATAGTAGCTTAAAAATCCGGCCCCTGGCAAAACGGCCGGCGGCGGCCGGAACCGGGGTCGTGCCGCGAATGCGATTTATTGTCGTTTCCGGCCAAACCACGGCTGTTATGCTTCCCCTAACGGCCCCATCAGTGCCGGCGGAACAAGGAGACGATCCATGCGCCAAAGCCACGACTCGAAACACGCCCATTTCCTGAAGGAGATCGAACAGGCGATCCGCCTCGCCAACTGCGAGGTCCTCGGCAATCGGCTGAAGCCGATCACCAAGGACACCATCCTGCCGCTGGCGGTGTCGGTCGCCAAGCTGCGCGGCGATTACCTGGCTGAGGCGTTCCGCCTGGCCAGCTCTGACAAGGGCCGGGCGTTTAAAGACGAGGAAATCAACGGCCTCAAGAAATACCGGCAGTCTTACGAGGAGGCGCGTCGCGCCTTCGAGGCGCTGACCCTCGCCATCGACCGCGGCTACGTCGAAATAGCGGAATAATCGCCCGCGGCGATACCTGGGGGCTTGACGCAATGCCGCAGCAACGCCACAACGGACGACGAAGACCTTGCGGAGCTGAGGAGACGAGCCGATGAGCGCCGGATCGGGCTGGATCGTCTACGTACTCGCCGCGCTGCTGGCGGCGCTGTTCTGGCGCGCCATGCGTGGTCGCAGCTTGCAGGACATGTTCGACGCCGGCAACCGCGAGCACCACCGGGTGTCGAAGATGCTGAAGAAGCACCCGGTCGGCGGTTCGTGGCGCGAGTTCCAAACCTGGATGGGTGACCGCCGCAAGTGACCGCCGAGGCCGATGCGCTGCTCGCCGAAGCCCGCGGCCATCACCAGGCGGGCCGGCTGTTGGAGGCCGAGCGGCTGTACAAACGCCTCGCCGCCAAACGGCCGGCAGACGCGATGCTGTTGAGCCGGCTCGGCGCCGCCCTCGCCGGCCAGGGCAAGCTGGTGGAGGCGCTGGCGGCGTTGCGGCGTGCGCTCGAGATCGACGCCGACCTGGTCGACGCCCTCAACAACATCGGCATCGTGCACCGCTTGCAGGGGCGCGTTGAGGCCGCCGCCGAAGCGTTCAACCGCGCGCTCGCCATCAACCCCGATCTCCTGTCGGCGCACGTGAATCTGGGCGCCCTCCTCTACGACGCCGGCAAGCCCGACGAAGCCGAGCAAGTTTATCGCCGGGCGCTCGCCATCGACCCCGACCTGGCCGAGGCCCACAACGGCCTCGGCGCGGTGCAGTTGGACCGGGGCGCCCTCGACGAGGCGGCCGCGGCCTTCGAGCGGGCGCTGGCCCTCGATCCCGGCCACGCCGTGGCGCTCAGCAACCTCGGCTCCGTGAAGCGGCAGCAGGGTGATCACTCCGGTGCCGCCGACTGCTACCGGCGCGCCCTCGTCATCCGCCCACGGCTGGTCGAGGCGCACGCCAACCTCGGCAACATGTTGCGCGGCGAGGGTGCGTTCGACGACGCGGCAGCGGCGCTGCGCCGCGCCCTCGATATCGACCGCAGCCATCCGGAGGCACATTGGAACCTGGCCGGATTGCTGCTGCTCAAGGGAAATTTCAAAGACGGCTGGGCCGAGTACGAGTGGCGCGCCAAGTGCCGCCAGTTCCGCGGCCTGAAATGGGACTTTGGGAAGCCGCGTTGGAACGGCACGGCGATCAGGCGCAAGCACATCCTGCTCTATGCCGAGCAGGGACTTGGCGACGCCATCCAGTTCGTCCGCTACGTGCCGCTGGTCGCCGAACAGGCCCGTCACGTGGTGGTGCGATGCCCGCCGCCGCTGGCTCGGCTGTTCGAAACGGTGGCCGGCGTCGCCGTCGTCGGACCCGACATTGAGACCAAGACACGCTTCCACGTGGCGGCGCCGCTGATGAGCCTGCCTGCCATCCTCGGCACCGACTTGGCAACGATCCCGAGCACCGTCCCCTACCTCGCCGCGCCGTCCGGCGTAGCTGCGCCGCTGGCCACGACAGCGGCGCCAGCCGGGACGTTGAAGGTCGGCTTGGCATGGGCCGGCAACCCGGAACATAAGAACGACCGCAATCGCTCCATCGACCTCGCACGTTTGGCGCCGCTGCTGGACACGCCCGGCTGCACCTTCTACAGCCTGCAGGTCGGGGCGGGGCGCGACGCCATCGGCCGCCTCTGCCTCGGCGACCGGATCACCGACCTCGGCCAGGGCTTCGGCGACTTCGCCGACACTGCCGCCACGATCGCGGCGCTGGATCTGGTGATCGCCGTCGACACCTCGGTGGCGCATCTCGCCGGCGCGTTGGCGAAGCCGGTATGGACGTTGCTGCCGCGCGTGCCGGACTGGCGGTGGCTGATGGATCGCGACGACAGCCCTTGGTATCCGACCATGCGGCTGTTCCGGCAAAGAACCGCCGGCGACTGGTCGGCCGTCGTCGCCGCCGTCGCGGCGGCGCTCCGCGATCGCGCCGCTCAGGGCGCGCCGGCGGCGGGCTCGTAGGCCGCGACGTTGCGTTTAATCCGGCCGCAAGCCGGTGTAGAATGTCGGCCATGAGCGTCAATCCCACGCTGGCGCTCGGCGCGGTGCGCGGCGGGGGCAGTCGCGCCGGGAATTGGCCACGATGAGCGCCGACGGCTTCGGCGGTTTCATCAACATGGCGGCTCGTTTGCTCTGCTTGCTCGGGTTCCACGACTATGCGGTAGTGTCGCGGACCTTCGGATTCGGGCCTTCTGGCGACGTCGAGAAAGTGGAATGCCGGCGTTGCGGCTATGTCACCGCGCGCAAGCCGTGAGCCGGGCGCTGGGTCCCGGCGGCGTCCGGGCGGCGCCGTATTTTGGCCTTTGACCTGGCAGCCGACGATGCCAACATAACAGTCGGCGCCCCATGGACGGAAAAGTGGACGGAAAACAGGAGCCGCCCATGCTGACAACCACGTTCCGACGCTTGATCGGCTGCCAGTCCGGCGCTACCGCCATCGAATACGGGCTGATCGTCGGCCTGATTTTCCTGGTCATCGTCGCCTCGGTGACGCTGCTCTCTACCGACATGTCCAACATGTACAACACGGTCTCCAACGCGGCGACCGGCAACATGTAGGCCGCACAGGCGAGGACGGCCCGTCAGTTCTTCTTGTCCCCGGCGAAGCTTTCGGCGTGAACGGCGATGCGGCTTGGCGGCCCGGGATCGGTGACTTCGCCGGGCGTGAACCACGTCAGCTTGTCACGCAAGCCCACCACCGTGCCGACAATGACGATCGCCGGGCCCGGCA
>JACPJY010000015.1 GCA_016187325.1 Rhodospirillales bacterium
CTGCTTGATGGCGTTAGCCATGTTCTCGACCGCGACACGCAGGAAGCCTTCAGCGACGTCCTCCAGCGCCGGCGGCTCGGCGGCTTTGCCGTAAGCCTCGGCAATATCGCGGGCGAGCGCGGCAAAGCAGTTGCGGACCACTTGGCCGTCGAGCGGTTGATCGCCGCCGCGGCCGAACACGCACGGGAAAAACCGGGGCTGGATCTTGCCGAGCAGCACGTTGCAATCGGTGACCGTCAGTGGCCCACCGCGCCGATAGCACGCCGTCCCGGGGTCGGCGCCGGCCGATTGTGGCCCGACCCGCATTCGCGCGCCGTCGAAGCTGAGGATTGAGCCGCCGCCGGCCGCAACGGTATTGATACGCATCATCGGCGCGCGCATGCGCACGCCGGCGACCAGGGTCTCGAAGGCGCGCTCGTACTCGCCGTCGAAGTGGGAAACGTCGGTGGAGGTGCCACCCATGTCGAAGCCGATGACTTTGGTGAATCCGCCCATTGCCGCCGTCTGCACCATGCCGACGACGCCGCCGGCCGGGCCCGACAGGATTGAGTCCTTGCCCTGGAACAGCCGCGCGTCGGTGAGGCCACCGTTCGACTGCATGAACTGCAGCCGGGTGCCCCCGGCGCCCCTGTCTTCGCCGCCCACGGGCGAAAGCTCCCCGGCGATGCGGTCGACGTAGCGCCTGAGGATCGGTGAAAGATAGGCGTCGACAACCGTGGTATCGCCGCGCGATACCAACTTCATCAACGGGCTCGTCTGGTGCGAGGTCGAGACCTGGGTGAAGCCCACCGCGCGGGCTAGCTCGGCGACCAGCTTCTCGTGCGCCGGGTAGCGATAGCCGTGCATGAACACGATCGCCGCCGAGCGGATGCCGTCGTCGAAGGCGGCTTCGAGCGTCGCCCGCGCCGCATCCGCATCGGGGGCCTTCAGCACCGCGCCGTGGGCGTCCATGCGCTCGTCGACCTCGACCACCCGTTCATAGAGCGACTCCGGCAGGCGGATGTGGCGCGCGAACAGATCGGGCCGGTTCTGGTAGCCGATGCGGAGCGCGTCGGCGAAGCCCTTGGTGATCACCAGCAGCGTGCGGTCGCCGGTACGCTCCAAAAGCGCGTTGGTGGCAACCGTGGTGCCCATGCGGACGACCGCGACGGCGCCGGGCGGGATCGCCGCGTTCGGTCCGAGGCCGAGCAGCTGACGAATCCCCTGCAACGCCGCGTCGTCGTAGCGGCCCGGGTTCTCCGACAGCAACTTCAGGGTGACGATCTTGCCGTCGGGCCGGCGCGCCACCAGGTCGGTGAACGTGCCGCCGCGGTCGATCCACACCTGCCACGCCTTAGGCTCGTTAGGCTTGGCTGTCCTGCTCATCGGCCTCCGTCCATCGCTGATCTTTATATAAGGAAAAGCCCGCCCAATGGACCATTGCGATGGCTATTGTCGGACGGGCGGCCGGCGTCTACAACCACGTCACGGCATCGTGGCGGCAGCTTCGGACAGGACCATGACCCAAGGCGCGAAGACCCTGGTTTATTTCGAGAACTGGATGGACCCGGTGGCCGAGCGGATGCTCAAGGGCGATAAGGGCATCAGCCTCAAAAGACTCCGCTTCGCGGACGCACCGGAAAACAACTGGCGGGCGATGGAGGCGGCGCACGGCTATCAGCTGCTGGCGGGTTACGAAATCCGCGAGCCCTACGTTCCGAAGCGACCGTTGATCGCGCGTTGCCGGAATCTGCTCGCGGTCTCGACCACCGGCGCCGGCTACGACATCGTCGACGTCGACGCCTGCACGAAGGCCGGCGTGCTGGTGGTCAACCAATCCGGTGCCAACTCGGAATCGGTGGCCCAGCACGTGCTCGGCATGATGCTGGCGCTTTCCAAGCAGATCGTGCAGGCGGACAAGCGGATGCGCCGCGACGCCGGTGGCTGGACGCGATGGGACTACAAGGGCAAGGAGCTGACCGGCCGCACGCTCGGCATCGTCGGGCTCGGCAACGTCGGCCGTCGGGTGGCGGCGCTGGGGGCGGTATTCGGAATGCGCGTCGTCGCCTGCGACCCCTACATCACCGACGCCGATTTCCGCGAACGCGGCGCCGAGCGAGTCAGCCTCGAAGACGTGTTCCGCGACGCCGACTTCGTTTCCATCAACTGCCCACTTTCGGACGAGACGCGCGGCATGGTCGGCACGCGGCTGTACGCGCTAATGAAGCCGACGGCATATTTCATCACCACCGCCCGCGGCGACATCCACGACGAGATGGCATTGGCAAAAGTCCTTGCCGAGGGCCGCATCGCCGGTGCAGGGCTCGACGTGTTCGATCCCGAACCGCCGCCGCTCGATCATCCGCTGTTGAAATTCGACAATGTCGTCGTCAGCCCGCACAACGCCGGGGTCACCGACGACTGCACCTACAACATGGCGGTCTACGCCGCCGACCAGTGGATGACCATCTTCAAGGGACTGCGTCCGCCGCGACTGATCAATCCCGAGGCGTGGCCGCGCTACCGGGAACGCTTCCAGCGCATTTTCGGCGTCCCGGTGGACGCCTGAACCAGGGCCCTCTCGGATGTCGGACCGCGAAAAAGAAAAGCAGGGTACCGACCTCCGGCGTCATCCGCGGCTGCACGTTGAGGATGAGTTCCCGGCCACGATCACCGACGCCGCCGGCAACAAGACCGACGCCGTCGTCCGCGACATTTCAGCCGGCGGCGCCGGGCTGATCGTCAGCGGCGCGTTCCACAACGAAGCCTTCGTCGACCTTCACATGGAAGGATTCGGCAGGGTTTCCGCCCGCATCGCCCGCAAGTTCGTCCAGGGCATCGGCGTCGAATTTAATCTCAACGAAAAGGAACGGGCGGAGATGAAAGAAGAATTGATCAAATTCCGCAGGGCCGGCGGCCGCCAAAAGCACTAGGTCGTGGACTCATTACCGAGAGTGATCGTCATTCCGGACGTTAGGCGAGCCCGAAAACCGCAGGTTTTCGGCTGGTGAGCCTTACGATCCGGAATCCATGGCGGCATGGCCGCGGCCTCCGTTCGTGGATTCCGGATCACTGACCTTAACCTTGCCAAATCAAAGATTTGGAGGAAGGTCGTGTCCGGAATGACGCGATTATTGGGTACACGACCTAGGCGCTGTCGTAGATATAGGCAATCGCCATCGATGTTACTGCCGCGTCGGCGATGGACAGCGACGACGTAAGCCCCGGCGATTCGATGCCAAACAAATTCACTATGCCCGCGACGCCGTGTGCCTCCGGGCCCTGAATGACGAAGTCGGCGTTGGTCGCGCTCTGGGGAGCGAGCTTCGGGCGCACCCCGACGTAACCCGGCTGCAGCTGGCCGTCCTTGAGCCCCGGCCAATAACGGCGGATCGCCTCGTAGAATTTCGACGCCCGGCCGGGGTCGACGGTGTAATCGGGGGCATCCACCCATTCGACGTCCGGCCCGAACTTGGTCTGCCCGGCGAGATCGACGGTCGAGTGGGTGCCGAGTCCGCCCGGCACCGGCACCGGGTAGATCAGGCGCTTAAACGGGCTCTTGCCGGCGAGCGTGAAGTAGTTCCCCTTGGCGTAATAGAGCGGCGGAATCATCTCGGCCGGGAAACCCTCGATCGCCGCCGCCACCTTCTGGGCGTCGAGCCCGGCGGCGTTGATCAGGTGCCGGCAGCGCACGCTTGCCGCCTCGGCGCCGCCGACCTCGACCGTGATGCCGCCGTCCTCGATGCGTCCCTTGATCAGCGGGCTCGCGAATGCCACCACGGCGCCGTCGGCCTCGGCGTCGCCCAGCAGCGCCAGCATATAGGCGTGGGAATCGATGATGCCGGTCGACGGCGACAACAGCGCGCCGAAGCACCGCACCTCGGGCTCCATATCGCGCACCTGGGCGGCGTCCAACGACGTCAGGTCGTCGACGCCGTTGGCCTCGGCCTTGGCCCGCACCTGATCGAGGGCCGGCGCTTCTTCCTCGGCGGTGGCGACGATCAGCTTGCCGACCCGCTTGTGAGGGATGCCGTGGGATTCGCAGTATTCGTAAAGCGCCTGCCGGCCGGCGACGCAATGGCGGGCCTTGAGGCTGCCTTCCGGGTAATAGATGCCGGCATGGATGACCTCGGAATTGCGCGAGCTGGTGCCGGTGCCGATGGCGTCGGCGGCTTCCAGCACCACCACCTCGCGGCCCGAGGCCGCCGCCCGCCGGGCCGCCGCCAAGCCGATCACGCCGGCGCCGATGACAAGGGTATCCACGCTGTCGATCATCACGGCCACCATCCTCGGGGCTATCGTCGGCACGGTAAATAACCGAATATCCGGGACCCCGGCAACACCCGGGTTTTTCAGGGCGCCCCGACCGCGTTCCCCTCTTGGGGCCGCCTTTGTTTTGCCATCAAGAGTTTTAAGAATTACATTCTGGCTCTGGAGAGCGACCGCCCTTCGGCGGCATGGCGAAAGGATGCGGCCGATGGATCGGCGACGCAAACGGAAACAGTTTTGGCTGGCGGTGCCGCTGCTGATGATTGCGGTTGCCGCCGTCGTGTCTTTCGGGAGGCATTCCGTCATGGCCGATTGGCGCACCGCCAGCCGCGAGCCGCTGGGCATCGCGCCCGACCCCGCCATCAACAAGGAGGCGGTGGCGCAGGTGTACACGGCCCGCGCCTTCAGTTGGCGCGGCTATTTCGGCGTCCATTCGTGGATCGCCGTGAAACCGACGAATGCTCCCAACTACACGGTCTATGAAATCATCGGCTGGCGGGTCCACCGCGGCGGATCGGGGCTGGTCATCCACAACCAGCCGCCGGATCGCCGCTGGTTCGGGGCCAAGCCGACGGTGGTCGGCGAGGTCCGCGGCGATGGCGTCGACGAGGTCATCAAGCGCATCGATGCCGCCGCCCGCAGCTATCCCTATCCTCAAGAGTACGGGCTGTGGCCGGGTCCCAATTCCAACACCTTCACTGCCCACGTCGCCCGTCAGGTGCCCGAACTGAAGGTGGATTTGCCGCCGACCGCCATCGGCAAGGACTTTCTGCCGGCGGGCGATTTCGTCGCCCGGGCGCCGAGCGGCACCGGCTATCAGATATCCCTTTTCGGCGTGCTCGGCGTGTTGTTGGGCGTCGAGGAGGGAATCGAGATCAACGTGCTCGGCCTGACGTTCGGCATCGATCCTTTGGATCTGGCGGTAAAACTGCCGATGGCCGGCCGTATTGCAATAATCGGGTCGTGAACCGGCGGAGGCCGCCGGCGCCATGAGCATCTGGGGCAAGGTCATCGGCGGCGTCGCCGGTTTTGCTATCGGCGGGCCGCTGGGCGCCATCCTCGGCGCCGCCGCCGGCCACGCCTACGACAAGATGAAGGCCGGCGCCGAACCCGAGCGCTTCGACCACAACGCCGCCCGCCAAATCGCCTTTACCACCGCCGTCATCGTGCTCAGCGCCAAGATGGCGAAGGCGGACGGCCGCGTGAACCGCGCCGAGGTCGACGCGTTCAAGCAGCTGTTCCATATTCCACCCGAGGAGATGAAGAATGTCGGCCGGCTGTTCGACGAGGCGAAGAAGGATGCCAAGGGTTTCGAACCCTATGCCGAGCAGATCGCGATGATGTTCGCCCACGAACCGGCGGTGATGGAGGAATTGATCGGTGGCTTGTTCCGCATCGCCAAGGCCGACGGCGCCGTTCATCCCAACGAGCTCCGGTTCCTGCGCAAGACGGCGTTGATCTTCGGCTTCACGGAACGGCAGTTCGAGCGCCTGAAGACCATCCACCTTGGCGCCGACGGTGACGCCACCGATCCGTACAAGGTGCTCGGCATCGGCCGCAAGATATCCGACGCCGAGGTCAAAAAGACCTACCGCAGGCTGATTCGCGAAAACCATCCGGACACCCTGATTGCTAAAGGCATGCCGCAGGAATTCGTCGACCTCGCCAACGAAAAGATGGCGGCGATCAACGCCGCCTACGACCGCATCGAGAAGGAACGAGGACTCCGATAGTGGCGGAGATCAAATCCCTGACCTCGCCCAATTTCGACGAGCGCCCGGAAGGCACGCCGATCGACATGCTGGTATTGCACTATACCGGCATGGAGAGCGCCGCGGCGGCGCTCGAGCGACTGTGCGACCCGACGGCCAAGGTCAGCGCCCACTACTTCATCGACGAGGACGGCCAAGTGACGGCGCTGGTCGACGAGGGAAAGCGCGCCTGGCACGCCGGCGTCGCATCCTGGCGCGGCGAGGCCGACGTCAACGGCCGTTCGATCGGCATCGAGTTGGTCAACCCCGGCCACGAATTCGGATACCGCGATTTCCCGGACGTCCAGATGAGGGCGCTCGAGAAGCTGGCGGCGGCGATCCTTGAGCGCCACCCGATCCCGCCGCGCAACGTCGTCGGCCACGCCGACGTGGCGCCGGCGCGCAAGACCGACCCCGGTGAGCGGTTCGACTGGCGGCACCTAGCGGACAAGGGTATCGGCCTGTGGCCGAAGCACGCCGCGCCCGTTGACGCCGATGCCGACAGGGTGTGCGCCATGCTCGCCCGCTACGGCTACGACACCGGCGACATTGCGGCCGCTATCACCGCGTTCCAGCGGCATTTCCGGCCAGCCCGCCTCGACGGCGTCGCCGACGCCGAGACCACCGGCCGGCTCAAGGCGTTGCTCGATCTCTGCCGGTGAGCGGCGTGCGGCGCTGCCGACCTTGACGGCGCCGGCTTTGCGGCTACCTTGATGGTGCCAGATGGCCGGATGGCCGCCTCGGCGGCGCTTTGGCGCCGACGGGGAGGAAAGTCCGGGCTCCACGGAAACACGGTGCCGGGTAACCCCCGGCGGGGGCAACCCCAGGGAAAGTGCCACAGAAAGCAAACCGCCAACCGGGCTTCGGCCCGCGGCAAGGGTGAAAGGGTGCGGTAAGAGCGCACCGCGCTCCCGGCGACGGGGGCGGCACGGTAAACCCCACCGGGAGCAAGACCAAATAGGGGCGGCACGCCGGAGCTTGCTCCGGCAGGCGCGTTTCCGCGCCGCCGCCCGGGTAGGTCGCGCGAGGCGTCCGGCAACGGGCGTCCCAGATGAATGGCCGTCACCCGCCGTCCGGCGGGGACAGAACCCGGCTTACAGGCCGTCTGGCATTATTTCTTTGTTTTCAGTGCATTAATTCGGTGGCGTCGGTCCGGCAGCAAGCCGCGACCGCGGCGCCGGCGGTCGGCACCCGAGGCGCTGCCGCCGAGCGCGTTGAAAACGCCCACAAACCAACATCGCCGGGACATAAAACCGCCGGATTCCCGGCGCCCAATCGGTGCTCCCCGGACGCCCGGTTTGGGGGCTATTTCCGGCCGCGAAAAAATCGCCGAACGCCTTGCGATGGAAAGGTTTTATTAACCATGGCACGCCATAGTATCCCATTGACGCCCATAGGTACCCATGATATCCCAATTCTTGCCAAATTGGGTTCATGGGGGACCCACGGTCTGCGGGGGAAATCCGTCACCGGCGGGGGTTGGGCGGCAACGGCAGAAGCCGTTGTTACGAAAGAATTTCCACGGGGGAACGAATGCCACTGTTCGTTGGCAGATACGTCAACAGGATCGACAAGAAAGGACGGGTCTCGGTCCCCAAGCCGTTCCGCGACGCTTTCGAGGGCCAGTCGTTCAACGGCCTCTATGTCTATCCGCTTTTCAAATTCAACGCCTTCGAGGCGTGCGGCGAGGAGTTCATGAACCGCCTCTCCGACAGCCTCGACGACCTGCCGATGTTCTCCGACGAGCAGGATGACCTGTCGGTCATCCTCGAGAGCGCGCATCGCCTGCCGTTCGATCCGGAAGGCCGCGTCGTGCTGCCCGCCGAGATGTTGAAGACCGCCGCCATCACCAGCCAAGTGTTGTTCGTCGGCCGCGGCCAGCGCTTCCAGATCTGGGAACCGAAAACCTACGACGCCAACCGCGGCCGTGCCGTCGAGCGCGCCCGCGCCCGTGGCGCCACGCTACGTCTCCGCAAGTCCAACGGGCACGAGGACTCCTGAGCCATGCCGAGCAGCCGCCGAACCGCTCCCCATACGCCGGTGATGTTGAACGAAGTGGTAGCGGCATTGATGCCCCGCGACGGCGCCATCTACGTCGATGCCACGTTCGGCGCCGGCGGCTATTCGCGGGCGCTGCTCGAGGCCGCGCAGTGCACCGTGTGGGGCATCGACCGCGATCCCGCCGCCAGATCGTCGAGCGATGACCTGGCGCGCCGCTTCCCCGGCCGACTGACCGTGCTCCAGGGCCGCTTCGGCGACATGGTGCGGCTGCTCGCCGGCGTCGGCGTCGACAGGATCGACGGCGTCGCACTCGATCTCGGCGTCAGCTCGATGCAGATCGACGATCCAGCGCGCGGGTTCAGCTTCCGCGCCGACGGACCGCTCGACATGCGCATGGACGGCACCGGCAAGGACGCCAGCATGACCGCCGCCGACGTCGTCAACCGGTTGGCCGAGCCCGAGCTCGCCGACATCATCTGCCGCTACGGCGAGGAGCGCCTGTCGCGGCGCATCGCCAAGGCCATCGTCGAGCGCCGCCGCGAGGCGCCGATCACGCGCACCGGCCAGCTCGCCGAGCTGGTGCGCCGTGTGGTCGCCAAGTCGAAGGCCAGGGGCAGGGCTCGCGGCAAGGACAGCATCGATCCCGCGACACGCACCTTCCAGGCACTGCGCATCCACATTAACGACGAGCTGGGCGAGCTTCAGCGCGGTCTGATGGCCGCCGAAACGCTGTTGCGTCCGGGCGGCCGGCTGGCCGTCGTCTCGTTCCATTCTCTCGAAGACCGCCAGGTCAAGGAATTCCTGCTCGGCCGCAGCGAGGCCGGGCCGAAGCCGTCCCGCCATCTTCCCCCGGTGGCGGGCACGGCGCCGACCCCGACCTTCCGGCTGCTCGGCCGCCGCGTCGTCAAGCCGTCGATGCGGGAAGTCGCGGCCAACCCGCGGGCGCAATCGGCCCGCCTGCGCGCCGCCGAGCGCACCGCTGCGCCGGCCCGGCAGGCGGCATAGAGGGAGCCTGGCCAATGA